>CAXTVE010000259.1:0-4999 GCA_964247485.1 uncultured Propionibacteriaceae bacterium | reverse complement strand
CCGCCGCCTCCGGCAGCCCGGAGCCGCCCACCAGATCCAGCCGTACGCCGTCGTCGAGCCGCAGCGCCGGGTACGGCGCCACCCGCTCCGCCAGCAGGCCGATGTGGTCGTGGTCGGCCAGCCGCAGCCGCCGTCGGGCGTGCGGGAAGGGCACGCACTGCGCGTACGCCCCCAGGCCCTCGGCGTAGACCTCCGGATCCGGATGCCCCGACGGCGCGTGGTCGCCGAACAGCACGACCCGTGGCGACAGCGCCATCGCACCGGCGGACCAGGCGATCACCGGGGGCCTGAGCAGGGCGGCGAGGCCGAAGAGGTGCAGCAGGTGCAGCAGGACCCCGACGTGCCCGCCGGCGACGACCAGCCCGGCGCAGCGGCTCAGTACCGCCGCGACCTCGGCCCGCTGCGCCTCGACCGAGGATCGGGCGCCCAGGCCCACCTCGGCGTAGAAGGTGTGCCGCAGGTCGGCGCTGCGGCTCACGTGCCAGGCGTCAAGCGCCCGGACGCCGGCGACCGCGTCGGCCCGGGCCACCTCCCGGACCGGACCGGCGCCCAGCCGTTGCTGGACCGCCCGGACGGCGGCGATCGCCGGCCGCAGCCGGAGCTGGTACGCCGACCGCAGCTCCGCGAGGTGATCCAGCAGCCGACGCTCGGCTGTGGCATACGCGTCGTCGGTCTCGACGAGTGCGACCCAACGCCGGTACAGCTCGAGGTTGACCATCCGCCCGCCGAGCACCGCGTCGAGCTCGGCGGTGTCGGCCTCACGCTCGCGCCAGCCGGCGTTGATGGCCGCGACCGGACCGTCGGGGGCCAGCTCAGCCACGGCCGCCCGCACTCCGGCCACCCGGCGCTGGGGACCCAGCAACGTCACGTCCATGCTCGCGCCCACGGTAGCCCCACCCACTGACCCGGGCTCCGCGGCCGCCGCTCGCCGTCCCGAGTGGCGCAACAGGACCCGGCGAGGCGATACGCTCTCCGCCGGCACTTCCATCCACACGTCGTAAGGAGTTTCGACCATGGCCGATTACCAGGCCACCGCCGCCCCCCTGCAGACCGCCGAGGACCCGGGCAAGACGCTCGGCATCGTCGGTCTCGTCCTCGCCATCGTCGCCCCGTTGGTCGGGGTCATCGTCAGCGCCATCGCGCTGAACACGTCCAAGAAGGCCGGCTTCGAGAACAAGCTGGGCAAGATCGGCCTCATCGTCGGCATCGTGCTGACGATCCTCGGCATCATCGGCGGCATCGCGTACTTCGCGTTCATCGCCTCGCTGGTGCAGTCCGGCCAGTACACGGGCTAGGTCTCACCTTTCCCGGCTGAGGAACCGGTCACTCCGGGCCCGGATCGACGTCGATCCGGTGTCCGAGGTGACCGGTTTCGGCCTTCTGGGGTGGACCGGCCACAGTCGCCCGTCAGGTGTTCTCCCTGAGCCAGGCGATGTCGGCCGCCTGACCCTCCCGACCGCCGGGCGTCTCCACCACCACCGGCGCGGCGGCCTGGCGGACCACCTCGGCCAACGCGTCGGCGCCCACCTCACCGTCGCCGAAGTTGGCGTGCCGGTCCGCTCCGGAGTCGAAGGCGTCGCGCGAGTCGTTGGCGTGCACCAGGTCGATGCGCCCGGTGATCGCCCGCACCCGCTCGACCAGGCCCACCAGCTTCTCGCCGCCGGCGTGGGCGTGGCAGGTGTCGAGGCAGAAGCCGACGGTGTCGCCGCCCTCGGCCGCCCCGACCGCGTCCCACAACCGCTCGATGCGCTCGAGCCGCCGGGCCATGGCGTTGTCGCCGCCCGCGGTGTTCTCGATGAGCAGCGGCACCGGCATCTCGATCCGGTCGATCGTCTTCCGCCAATTGTCGAAGCCGACGTCGGGGTCATCGCCCTTGAGCACGTGACCGCCGTGCACGATCACCGCCGCGGCCCCCACCTCGGCCGCCGCGTGCAGGTACTGCTGCAGGAACTTGCGGCTCGGGATGCGGATCCGGTTGTTGCTGGTGGCCACGTTGAGCACGTACGGCGCGTGGACGTAGAGGCTGATGCCGGCCTCGGCCGCCGCGGCCTTGAGCCCGGCCGCGCCCCCCGCGTACGCGAACTCCGGTCCGCGCCACGCCTGTGGGTCACCCTAATCGTCCCCGCCGACACTTCGCCGCCACCCGAGTTCGAGGGAGGCGGGCCTCAGCTGGTGCTGCGCTGCACCTGGCGTACGCCAACCGCAAGCCCGGCGAGACAGGTCAGCACCGCCGCCAACACGGCCCAGCCGATCGCCGGGTCGGTCCACGAGCCGGCGAACAGGGCCCGCTCGGCGTCCACGACCCAGGTCAGCGGGTTGAAGCGCCCGAGGATCTGGATCCAGCGGGGCCCGGACTCGAGCGGAAGCAGCATCCCGGACAGGATCAGCAGCGGGAACAGCAGCGACTGCTGGACCGCCCAGAACATCCACTCCCGCTTGCGCACGGCCACGGCCAGCGCGTTCGAGAACGCCCCCAAGCCGATGCCGAAGACGCCCAGGATCACCAGCCCGACCAGCACGTGCAGCGGGTGGAGCACGAACCCGAACGGGATCGCCACCACGGTGACCAGGGCGGCCTGCACGACCAGCGGCGCCAGCTCCTTGAGCGACTTGCCGATCAGGATCGCCGGCCGCCGCAGCGGACTGGCCAGCACCCGCTCATAGGACCCCAGGGTGATCTCGAACAGCAGGTTCGACCCCGCCACCCCGGTGCCGAAGAGGCAGATCATCACGATCACCCCCGGCAGGAACCACTGCAGCGGCGACGCCCCGCCGAGGGCCGCCGGGTCGACCGAGCCGGCCAGCAGGGTGCCGAACAGCCCCAGGAAGACCAGCGGCTGCACCAGCGAGAAGACCACCGAGAACGGGTCCCGCAGCACCAGCATCATCTCGCGCTGGAACACCGCCAGCGTGTCGGACGCCAGGCTGCCGCGGCTTCCCGAGGGCGCGGAACTGTCGGTGCGAGGTGCTTCGATCACACTCATGCCGCCGCCCCTTCCAGCTCGGTCCCGGACTCGCGCAGACTGCGTCCGGTCAGGGAGAGGAACACGTCGTCGAGGGTGGGTACGCGGACGTCGGCCGCGCGCACCTCCAGGCCGGCCCCGGCCAGCGACGCCAGAAGCCCGGGGAGCGTACGCGTCCCCTGCTCGAAGCGCCCGGCCAGCTCGGCCCCGAGGGGCACGTCCGACCGGGTCACCTCCCGGCCGCGCTGGCTGAGGACGGCGTGCGCCGCGTCCGCGTCCTCCGGGGCCACGGTCAGGGTGATCCGGTCCCCCGCCAGCGTCGCCTTGAGGTGCGCCGCGGTGTCGTCGGCGATGATCTGCCCGTGGTCGATGACCAACACCCGCTCCGCCTGGGTGTCGGCCTCCTCGAGGTAGTGCGTGGTCAGCACGATGGTGGTCTGCTGCCGCTCGCGGAGGTGGTCGATGTGCTCCCACAGGTTGGCCCGGTTCTGCGGGTCCATGCCGGTGGACGGCTCGTCGAGGAACAGCAGGCCGGGTGAGTGCATCAGCCCGAGGGCGACATCGAGGCGTCGCCGCTGCCCGCCGGACAGGGTGCTGATCGCGCGCTTGCTCAGCGCGGTCAGGTCGAGGATCTGCATCAGCTCGGTGGCCCGGGCCGCCGCGTCGGATGAGCCCATGCCGTAGAACTTGCCCTGCATGACCAGCTCGTCGCGCACCCGGAAGCTGTGCCCGCCGCCGCTGCCCTGCCCGATGTAGCCGATCCGCGAACGCACCAGCGCTGGCTCGTCGGTCACGCTCGCGCCGGCCACCCAGGCGCGGCCCGAGGTCGGCGGCAGCAGCGTGGTCAGCATCCGCAGCGTGGTCGACTTGCCCGCGCCGTTGGGGCCGAGGAACGCCACCAGCTCGCCGGGCGCGACGTCGATGTCGACGCCGCGTACCGCCTCGACGGTCTCCTTCTTGCTGACGAAGTGCCTCGTCAGCCGTTCCGTGTGGATCACACCCACTCCTTCCGCGCCGGTGCTCGTTTACCGTACGCTGTACTGGATATCTACACCATACACTGTACGAAGAAGGCTGACCAGTGGTTGGGCCCATCGTCTGAAACCTGTGCTGGCATAGGTTTCGACCGGAGAGCACAGGTTGCAGCCTGTGCTGAGTGACCGGAACCTATGCGGGCATAGGTTTCGCGCCAGAGGCCAGAGGCCAGAGGCGAGAGGAAAGGAGGGGGCGAGGGTGAGCGCAGGCGAGCCGGCGGGCGACGCCCCCGCCCAGCCGGGCATGGCCGAGCCCGGCACGCCCGAGGGGCGCCGGGTCATCGAGCTGTTGTGGAACCCGCAGCCGCAGCCGGCAGGGCGAGGACCGCGACCGCGGACGAGCCTGGCCCAGGTGGTGGACGCGGGGGTGGCCATCGCGGACGCCGAGGGGCTGGAGGCGCTGTCGATCCGCAAGGTCGCGGCGCAGCTGGGCATCGGGGCGATGTCGGTCTACACCTATGTTCCCGGGCGCTCGGAGCTGATCGAGCTGATGATCGACCGGGTGTACGCCGACCTGGCCCTGCCCGACCCGGCCTGGGACTGGCGCCGGCGCGTCGGGGAGTGGATCCGGGCGTGCTGGCAGCTCTACTCCGCGCACCTGTGGTTGCTGGACCACAACATGGCCCGACTGCCGGTCGGCCCGCACGTGCTGGACGTGGAGGAGGCCCTCTACGCCGCGATGGCCGCCGCCGGGTTCGGCGGCACCGACAACGTGGTGCTGTCCAACGTGGTCCGGTGGCAGCTCATCGGCGCGGCCCGGTCGGTGATCGGTGACGCGGCCGAGGAACGGCACACCGGGGTCTCGGCCGAGACCTACTGGGAGTCCCGGTCCAGCTTCTGGAGCACCTACTTCGACTGGGACCGCTATCCGGCGATGGCGGCCAACTGGGAGAGTGGCGGCTTCGACGACCCGGCCGGCTACGACATCGAACGGATGATCAGCTGGCTGCTCGACGGCATCGAGCGGCTGGTTCCCGAGCGCTGATCAGGGGACCTTGAGCG
>CAXTVE010000258.1:3346-5000 GCA_964247485.1 uncultured Propionibacteriaceae bacterium | reverse complement strand
GGTCGGCGTCGAACCGCTCGGCCATGATCCGGATCCCGGCGCGGCGCGGCGTCGAGGGCGGCCAGGTCGACCGTCCCGGTCGTCCGGCCTCGCGGCGTGAACCGCGCGCCGCGCCGCGCCTCGGCCTCGGCCGCGTTCACCGGCGGCCCGTCGTAGGCGCGCCCGCCCGGATGCACCACCGCGTACGTCGCCCCGCCCAGCGGCACCGCGCTGGCCCGGTCGACGAGGTCGAAGCCGAGCGGCGAGTCGACCGGCAGGCTCGGGTGCAGGGCCGACCAGGGCTGCCAGGCCCGGTAGCGCACCCCGGCGACGTAGCTGCCCGGCGTGCCGGTGGGGGTCAGCGGCACCGGCCGGCCGTTGCAGGTCAGCAAGTGCCGGGCGGGCGCAAAGCCGGTCACGCGGACCTGGAGGCGCTCGGTCGAGGAGTCGACGTAGCGGGCCGTGCCGCCGGAGGCCGCGTCCTGGCCCAGCACCGACCACGGCTCGCCCGCGATCCGCAGCTCCAGCTCGACCTCACCTACCGTCGCTACCCCGATGAGCGGGAAGCGGAACTCGACGAACGGGTCGAACCAGGCGAGGTCGACGTCCAGGTCGTGGGCCCGCAGGTCGGCAACCACCTCGGCCAGGTCGGCGACGCAGAAGTGCGGCAGCAGGAAGCGCTCGTGCAGCGCGGTCCCCCAGCGGACCAGCGGACCGCTGTACGGTGTCGCGGCGACCCGGGCGACCAGGGCGCGGACCAGCACCGCCTGGACCAGGGCCATCTCCGGGTGCGGCGCCATCTCGAAGCCGCGCAGCTCCAGCAGCCCGAGCCGGCCGCGCAGCGCGTCGGGGTTGTAGAGCTTGTCGACGCAGAACTCCGACCGGTGCGCGTTGCCGGTCACGTCGGCGAGCAGCGGCCGCAGGGACCGGTCGAGCAGCCAGGGCCGGTGCTCCGAGGCGCCCATTCGGGCGATCTCGGCGAACGCGGTCTCCAGCTCGTAGAGCGCCTCCGGGCGACCCTCGTCCACTCTGGGCGCCTGGCTGGTCGAGCCGACGAACCGCCCCGAGAACAGATAGGACAGCGACGGGTGGTGCTGCCAGAAGGTCAGCAGGCTGACCAGCAGGTCCGGCCGGGTGAGCAGCGGTGAGCGGACCGGCTCCGGACCGCCGAGGGTCAGGTGGCTGCCGCCGCCGGTGCCGGTGCGCCGCCCGTCGACGGCGAAGGTCTCCGCCGTGAGGCCGCACTCGCGGGCCGTGGCGTACAGGGTGCGGGTCAGCTCGGCCAGCTCCGGCCAGCTTCCCGTGGGGTGGACGTTGACCTCGATCACGCCCGGGTCCGGGGTGATCAGCAGCGAGTGCACCCGGGGGTCCGGCGGTGGGCCGTAGCCCTCGAGCACCACCCCGCCCCCCGTACGCGTCACCGCCCGGTCGACCACCTCGACCAGCTCGCAGAACGGCTCCAGCTGCTCCAGCGGCGGCAGGAAGACGTGCACCAGACCGTCGCGGGCCTGCACCACCAGAGCCGTCCGGGCCTCGGTCTCGGCCGCGTCGACGACCACCGCCAGCGGGTTGGGTGAGGTGATCACCTCCGCGCCGGCGCGCAGGAAGGACTCCTCGCCGGGATAGTCCGGGTCCCGCCAGGACAGCGAGTCCAGCGGCAGCCGCGCGCCGGCCG
>CAXTVE010000258.1:0-3162 GCA_964247485.1 uncultured Propionibacteriaceae bacterium | reverse complement strand
ACGCGGGATCAGACCCGGGTCGGGCGCCGTCCGGTCGGCGGACCTCGGCCGCCAGCCGGGCCAGCGGGTCCTCGAAGCAGGGCCGCAGCTGGCCCTCGGGCAGACCGAGGTCAGCGGTGATCGCCCGGGCCAGGGCCTCGGCCCGCTCCGCGGCGTCCTCGGCGGCGGCCGTCTCGTCGTCCGGGTCGGCCAGCTTCGCCGGGTCCCGCCACAGCGGCTCGCCGTCGGCCCGCCAGACCAGCCCGACCTGCCAGCGGGGCCGGTCCTCGCCGGGATACCACTTCCCCTGGCCGCGCTGGACCAGGCCGCCGGCGGCGTACCGGTCGAAGAGGGCCGCGGCCAGCCGGCCGGCCAACACCCGCTTCTCCGGTCCGTCGGCTTCCGTCCGCCACTGCGGTGAGGTCAGGTCGGTGGCCGACACGAAGGTGGGTTCCCCGCCCATGGTCAGCTCGAGCCCGGCGTCGGCCAGCCGGGCGTCGACCTCGCGCCCCAGCCGGTTTAGGTGCTCGGTCTGGGCGGGGGTGTAGGGCCGGTTGGTGCTGGACGGCCCGTCCAGCCGGACGACTGAGTTGGCGAAGGTCAGCGTGGTCTCGGTCGGCTCGGTCGCCCCGGTGACCGGCGCGGCCGCGGCGGGGTCGGGGGTCGCGGCCAGCGGGATGTGTCCCTCGCCCGCGAACAGGGCCGAGGTGGGGTCGAGCCCGATCCAACCGGCGCCCGGGACGTACGCCTCGGCCCAGGCGTGCAGGTCGGTGACATCCTCGTCGGGGCTGTCCTCGGACCCCAGCTGGACCAGGTAGCCGGAGACGAACCGGGCGGCCAGTCCGAAGTGCCGCAGGGCGGTGACCAGCAGCCAGGCCGAGTCGCGGCAGGAGCCGATCCCGTTGCTCAGCGTCTCGCTCGGCGCGTGCACCCCGGGCTCCATCCGGGTCGAGTAACGGACGTCGGCCCGCACCGCGGTGTTCAGGGCGCCGAGGAACATCACCGTGGACTGGTCGGCCGGCCCGGGCAGACCGGCGAGCCAGTCGTCGAGCACCGGGCCCCGCGCGACCTCGGGGATCTGCAGGTAGGGCTGCAGACCGGCGGCCAGGTCCGCCGGGTACGCGAAACCGGCGGGTTCGGCGTACGGCTCCACGAAGAAGTCGAACGGGTTGATCACCTGCAGATCGGCGATCAACCCGACGGTGATGTCCAGCTCGGCCACGGGGCTGGGGAAGACCAGCCGCGCCTGATGGTTGCCGAACGGGTCCTGCTGCCAGTGCAGGAAGTGCTCGGCGGGGCTCACCCGCAGCGTGTACGCCTCGATCGGCGTCCGCGTGTGGGGTGCCGGGCGGAGCCGGAGCACGTGCGGACCGAGGCTGACCGGCCGGTCGAAACGGTAGGTCGTCCGGTGCTCGAGCGCGACCTTGCCCGACATCGGCCGCCTCCCGCCGGACCTAGTAGCGGTAGTGGTCCGACTTGTACGGCCCGGCCACCGGGACCCCGAGGTAGCCGGCCTGCCGGTTGGTGAGCTCGGTGAGCCGGACACCCAGGGCGTCCAGGTGCAGCCGGGCGACCTCCTCGTCGAGGTGCTTCGGCAGGATGTAGACGCTGAGCGGGTACTCCTCCGGCTTGGTGTAGAGCTCGATCTGGGCCATCACCTGGTTGGTGAAGGAGTTGCTCATCACGAAGCTCGGGTGGCCGGTGGCGTTGCCGAGGTTCATCAGCCGGCCCTCGCTGAGCACGATCACCGAGCGCTCCTCGCGGCCGTCCTCGGCCGGGAAGACCCACTCGTCGACCTGCGGCTTGATGGTGATCTTCTTCGCGCCGGGGAACCGCTCGAGGCCGGCCATGTCGATCTCGTTGTCGAAGTGGCCGATGTTGGACACGATCGCCTGGTGCTTCATCCGGCTCATCTGGTCGGCGGTGATCACGTCCAGGCAGCCGGTGGCGGTGACGTAGATGTCGGCGTAGTCGAGCACGTCCTCCAGCGTCGCCACCTGGTAGCCGTCCATCGCCGCCTGCAGCGCACAGATCGGGTCGACCTCGGTGATGATCACCCGGGCGCCCTGGCCGCGCAGCGACTCCGCGCAGCCCTTGCCCACGTCGCCGTACCCGCAGACCACCGCGACCTTGCCGCCGATCAGCACGTCGGTGGCGCGGTTGAGTCCGTCGATCAGCGAGTGGCGGACACCGTACTTGTTGTCGAACTTGGACTTGGTGACCGAGTCGTTGACGTTGATCGCCGGGAACAGCAGCGCGTTGGCCCGCAGCATCTCGTAGAGCCGGTGCACCCCGGTGGTGGTCTCCTCGGTGACGCCCTTGATCGCGTTGGCCACGTCGACCCAGGAGCGGCCCTCGGCCAGGGTCTTGCGGACCAGCGCGAGGAAGACCTTCCACTCCTCGGGGTCGTCCTCGTTCGGCTCGGGCACCTCGCCGGCCTTCTCGTACTCCACGCCCTTGTGCACCAGCATGGTGGCGTCGCCGCCGTCGTCGAGGATCATGTTGGCCAGCTCGTCGTCCGGCCAGCTCAGGATCTGCTCGGTGCACTCCCAGTACTCCTCCAGCGTCTCGCCCTTCCAGGCGAACACCGGGACCCCCTTCGGGTCGTCGAGCGTCCCGTTCGGGCCGACGACCACGGCCGCGGCCGAGTGATCCTGGGTGGAGAAGATGTTGCAGCTGGCCCAGCGCACGTCAGCGCCCAGCTCGACCAGGGTCTCGATCAGCACCGCGGTCTGCACCGTCATGTGCAGCGACCCGGCGATCTTGGCCCCCGCGAGGGGCTTGCTCTCCCCGTACTGCGCCCGCATCGCCATCAGGCCGGGCATCTCGTGCTCGGCAAGGCTGATCTCCTTGCGGCCGAAGTCGGCGAGGGTCAGGTCGGCCACGCGAAAGTCCATGGGTGCCAGCCTAGGTGACGGGGCCGCGTCCACCTGACGCTGCCACCCCGCGAGCACTCCACGCCTGACTCTGCTGCGCGCGTTTCACCCCCCCGTCGGCGTGTCGCGGCGGGTCGGGAGCACTCGGGTAGCGGATTCAGATGCGGCGGCGGGTCGGCGACCCGGGGCGGCCTCGGGGGGCCCTGCCGGGTTTCCCTACGCCAGCGCGCCCGACACGCCGCGCCACGCCGGGCAGGCATGAAACGCGCGTAGCAGATCCAGGCGTCAGTGAGACGGGGCGCCGGGG
>CAXTVE010000257.1:0-5030 GCA_964247485.1 uncultured Propionibacteriaceae bacterium | reverse complement strand
GCGTACGCGGCCGGTCCACGCCCCGCGGGTCACCCTGACGGGGTAGCGGCGCGGACGACCGCGCCCTTGGCCTCGGCGGCCCGACGCAGCTGGTCCTGGAAGTCGACCATGCGCTGCCGGAGGTGGTCGTCGGTCGCGGCCAGGATCCGCACCGCGAGCAGGCCGGCGTTGCGGGCGTTGCCGATGGCCACGGTCGCCACCGGCACCCCGGCCGGCATCTGCACGATGGACAGCAGCGAGTCCATGCCGTCCAGGTACGTCAGCGGCACCGGCACCCCGATCACCGGCAGCGGGGTGACCGCCGCGAGCATGCCCGGCAGGTGGGCCGCGCCGCCCGCCCCGGCGATGATCACCGCGAGACCCCGGTCGGCCGCCGTCCGGCCGTAGTCGAGCATCGCGTCCGGCATCCGGTGCGCGGAGACCACGTCGGCCGCGTAGGCGACGTCGAACTCGGCCAGCGCGAGGCCGGCCGCCTCCATCACCGGCCAGTCGGAGTCGGAACCCATCACGATGCCCACCCGGGCGGTCTGGTCAGGCATCGGGGTCACCCATCAGGTAGGCGGCGGCGTGCCGGGCGCGGGTCTGCACCTGGTCCAGGTCGTCCCCGACCGCGGTGACGTGGCCGACCTTGCGGCCGGGCCGGACCTGCTTGCCGTAGAGCTGCACCCGCAGCCGGCGGTCGCGGGCGAAGCAGTGCAGCAGCGCCGACGGCAGGTCCGCCACCGTCCCGCCGAGCACGTTGCTCATCACCGTCCACTCGGCGCGGGGCCCGGGGTCCCCCAGCGGCAGGTCGAGCACCGCGCGCAGGTGATTCTCGAACTGCGAGGTGTACGCCCCGTCGATGCTCCAGTGCCCCGTGTTGTGGGGCCGCATGGCGAGCTCGTTGACCACCACGGACCCGTCCTGACGCTGCATCAGCTCGACCGCCAGCACGCCGACGACGCCCAGCTCGGCCGCGATGGTCAGGGCGAGCCGCTCGATCTCCATTGCCTGGTCCTCGCCCAGGTCGGGTGCGGGGGTGATGGTCTCCACGCAGATGCCGTCGCGCTGGACGGACTGCGTGACCGGGTAGGCCGCGGCCTGGCCCGACGGGGAACGCACCACCAGCGCACTCAGCTCGCGGGCGAAGTCGACGAACTCCTCGGCCAGCACCGGCACGCCGTCGGCCCGGCCCGCGAAGGGCGCGGTGGCGCCGTCGGGGCCGTCGACGTGCCACACCCCGCGTCCGTCGTAGCCGCCGCGGGCCACCTTGGCGATCACCGGCCAGCCGTGCTCGTCGCCGAAGGCGACCAGGGCGTCGGCGTCCGGCACCACCCGGTAGACCGGGCAGGGTGCGCCCATCGCGGTGAGCCGGTCCCGCATCACCGCCTTGTCCTGGGCGTGCACCAGCGCGGCCGGCCCGGGGCGGACGGCGATCCCGGCCGCCTCCAGGTCGCGCAGCAGTCCGGTCGGCACGTGCTCGTGGTCGAAGGTGATGACGTCGCAGCCGGCGGCGAAGGCCCGCACCGTGTCCGGGTCGGTGTAGTCGCCGACCGTCACGTCGTGTACGACGGTGGCCGCCGACACGTCCGGCCCCTCGGCCAGCAGCCGGAGCCGCACCCCCAGGCCGACCGACGCCGCGTACATCATCCGGGCCAGCTGGCCGCCGCCGATGACACCGACGGTGAAGGGCCGAGACGTCACCTGCGGCAGCGTAGTGGGTTCACGGCAGCCGGAAGATCAGCGAGCGCTGCACCACGAAGTTGACCGTGGTCGCCACACCCTGGGCGACGACGAAACCGATCACCTGCACGGGCAGCCGGTCCAGGCCCTGCGCGGTGAGCAGGGTGAACAGCACACTGAAGAGGCCGACCTGCAGCGCGAAGGTCACCGCGTACAGCGCCACCACGGCCAGGAAGCGGCGGTGCGAGTGGGCGACCCGGAAGGTCCAGCGCCGGTTCATCAGGTACGCGGTGGTGGTGCCCGCGACGAAGGACAGGGCCTTTGCCGGGGTGTGCCCGAGGCCGCCCTGCATGAGCAGCACCAGCAGCCCGAAGTCCACGATCGCCGACAGCCCGCCCGCGACCACGAAGCGGGTCAGCTGCGCGCGCAGCGGCAGCGCAGGATCAGCGACCTCAGTCACTGAGCGACGCCACCCCAGGACGGCCACCGTGGTGGCCGCCGCTCGTGAAAGGCGGCCACCCCCTCGCGGCGGTCGGCGGAGAAGGCCGCGGTCCGCCAGGCCTGGTCCTCCAGCAGCAAGCCGGTCGCCAGGTCGGCCTCGGCGCCCTCACGGACGGCCTGCTTGGCCGCGCGGAGGCTGACCGGGGAGTGCCGGGCGATCTCGGCCGCGAGCTCCCGGGCCGCGGGCCAGGCGCCGCCGGCGAGCACCAACCGGTCGACCAGCCCGAGCCGGTCGGCTTCTGTGGCGTCCACCCGGCGTCCGGTCAGGATCAGGTCGAGCGCCCGGTTGGTGCCGATGCGCCGGGCGAGCAGCTGCGTGCCCCCGCCGCCGGGCACCAGACCCAGACCCACCTCGGGCAGGCCGAAGGTGGCGGCCTCGCCGGCGACCACGAGGTCGCAGGACAGGGCCAGCTCGCAGCCGCCACCCAGGGCGTAGCCGTCGACCGCGGCGATGGTCGGCACCCCGAGCTCGCGGACGGCGGCGAAGGCCTCGATGAACACCGTGCGCTGGTGGTGCAGCTCGTCGTCGGACAGCCGGAGCCGCTCCTTCAGGTCGGCGCCCACGCAGAAGGCGTCCGGCCGGGTGCTGGCCAGGACCACCGCACTCACCGCGGGGTCGGCCGCCAGCTCCCGCGCCGCCGCCGCCAGTCGTCGGGCCTGCTCGGTGGACAGGGCGTTGCGTGCGTCCGGCCGGTCCATCACCAGCTCGGCCACGTGCTCGGCCGGCCGCTCGACGCGTACGGTCATCCGCGGGGGCGGGCGCCGGGGTCGGTGCCGAACAGCAGCTGGCTGATCTCGGTGTGCACGTGCTCGGCGTCGGGGATGTCGTGCAGCACGACCGTCCCGTCCTCGGCGGCGGTGGACACGTCGAGCGTGCCGCAGCCCAGGATCCGGTCCAGCAGGCTGCGGTCGATGGACACCTCGTGGATGCGGTTGAGCGGCAGGTCGGTGCCGGTCTGGTTGAGGATGCCGCGGCGGGTGATCAGCCGGCGGTTGGTGATGGTGTACGTCGTGGTCCACCAGCGGAGCCAGGGCACCAGGACCAGCGCCACGGCCAGCACCGCGCCGAGCCCGGCCAGCACCAGCGGACCCACCGGCGCGTAGCTGCCCGGCAGCAGCGCGATCCCGGTCCCGACGGTCGCGGCGATCACGATCAGGATCAGCACAGGGACGAGCAGCGCCTTGACGTGGGTGCGGGTGTGGATCACCACGTACTCGTCGGCGCCCAGCATCCGGGCCGGCAGTGCCACGGACTCAGCGTAGATGGACGACGTCGCCGGCGGCGAAAACCCGGCTCACGGCAGACGTCCGGACGACCAGGCGCCCGTCGGCGTCGATGGCGGTCGCGGTGCCCTCGAACGTCTCCTCCGGGCTGAGCAGCACCCGGACCCGCCGGCCGAGCGTGACGGAGCGCTCCTGGTAGGTGGCCTCCAGCCAGGAGGTGTCGGGCGCGGCGAGCCAACGCCGGTAGAGCAGCTCGAACGCCGCCAGCACCCCGGCGACCACCGAGGCCCGGGTCGGGGCTGGCCGGTTCGCCGCGGCGGTCTCGATGGCGATGGAGGTGGCCGTCGGCACCGGGAGCTGCTCGGGCGCCAGGTGGGTGTTGACGCCCAGCCCGACCACACAGGCCGGACCGTCGGGCGTCTCCACCCGCTCGGCGAGGATGCCGCAGATCTTGCGATCACCGACCAGGACGTCGTTCGGCCATTTGAGCCGGACCTCGAGCCCGGCCGCCCGGCTCAGGCCGTCGGCCACGGCCAGACCGGTCAGCAGTGGGAGCCAGGTCCAGTGCGCCGGGTCTACGCCGTCCGGGCGGACCAGCACCGACATGGCGATGCTGGTGCCCGGTGGCGCGCTCCAGGTCCGACCCAGCCGCCCGCGCCCGGCCGACTGGTGGTCACTGACCAGCACGGTCCCGGCCTCCGCCGCCCCCGCCCGGGCGGCCGCCGCGAGGTCGGCATTGGTGGATCCCGTCTCGGCCACGTGCTCGACCCGCCGCCACAGCCCGCCCGCCCGGACCAGCTCGGCCCGCAGCTTGCCCACGTCGATGGCCGGGTTCGCCGTCACGGCGCCGACCTTAGCGGTCCGCCCCAGGGTGGACGATGTCGATGGGCAGACCGGTCGAACCCGTTCACCCCGCGAGCAGGTCGGCCTCTGAGGCCCTGGCGCACGAGTGGCCCCGGACTCCGTCAGCCTGTGGACAAGCCGACGGCCGACAGGGTGGACGATCTCGGTTGGTCTGCCAGTCAGGATCGTTCACCCTGGCGCCACGGAATCAGGTGCAGAAGCGGAACGGTCTAGAGTCCGGCCTATGGACCGTGACATGCCCGGCCCGGACGTGCACACCACCGCCGGCAAGCTCGCCGACCTGGACCGCAGGATCGACGAGGCGGTGCACGCGGGGTCGGCGGCCGCGGTGGCCAAGCAGCACGCTCGCGGCAAGAAGACGGCCCGGGAGCGGATCGAGCTGCTGCTGGACCCCGGCTCGTTCACCGAGCTGGACGAGTTCGCCCGCCATCGCTCGACCGCCTTCGGGATGGAGCGGCGGCGGCCCTACGGCGATGGCGTGGTCACCGGCTTCGGCACCATCGACGACCGGCCGGTCTGCGTGTTCAGCCAGGACGTCACGGTGTTCGGCGGCAGCCTCGGCCAGGTGTACGGCGAGAAGATCGTCAAGATCATCGACTTCGCCCTCAAGACCGGCTGTCCGCTGATCGGCCTCAACGAGGGCGGCGGCGCCCGGATCCAGGAGGGCGTGGTCTCCCTCGGGCTCTACGGCGAGATCTTCCGCCGCAACACCCACGCCTCCGGGGTCATCCCGCAGATCTCGCTGATCATGGGCGCGGCGGCCGGCGGCCACGTCTACT
>CAXTVE010000256.1:0-5043 GCA_964247485.1 uncultured Propionibacteriaceae bacterium | reverse complement strand
GGCGCGGTCGCCCCCGGCCCGGGCCAGCGCCACCCGGCGGGCCGGCGGGCGGCTGGGGGCCCGGGGCCCCGACGACCGCGACCCGCTGGTCAGCCCGCTGTTCGCCGACCTCGCCGACCTGCCGCCGGTGCACGTCTACCAGGGGGGTCACGACGTGCTGGCCGCCGACGCGCTGACGCTGGCCGCCCGGCTGCAGGACGTCGGCAACCGCGGCACCTTCACGTTCGCCCCCAGCGGGTTCCACGGCTACCTCGGCGCCTTCTGGACCCCGGAGGCCCGAGCGGCCCTCGCGGACATCAACCGGCTCCTTCGGGAGTAATCCGGCCCGTCCGGGCGTTGGAGCACAGGTTGTCGAATCCAGATGGGCAGTGCAGATGTTGGTCGCGAAGGACCTCGAGGTCCGGGCGGGAGCCCGGCTGCTGCTCGAGCGCGCCTCCTTCCAGGTCGCGGCGGGCGACAAGATCGGGCGGGTGGGCCGGAACGGGGCGGGCAAGACCACGCTGACCCGGATCCTGGCCGGTGAGGCCCAGCCCGCGGCGGGCACGGTGCTGCGCGGCGGCGAGGTCGGCTACCTGCCCCAGGATCCGCGGACCGGCGACCTCGATGTGCTGGCCAAGGACCGGGTGCTGTCCGCCCGCGGCCTCGACACGGTGATCGAGCGGCTGGGGCGGGCCGGGCTGGCCATGGGGGACGAGTCGGCGGCGGTCCAGGAGCAGGCGATGGCCGCGTACGCGCGGGCCGAGGCCGAGCTCACGGCCGCCGGCGGCTATGCGGCCGAGGCGGAGGCGGCCCGGATCTCGAGCAGCCTCGGACTCCCCGACCGGGTGCTGCACCAGCCGATCCGCACCCTGTCCGGCGGCCAGCGGCGCCGGGTCGAGCTGGCCCGGATCCTGTTCTCCGGGGCCTCGACGATGCTCCTGGACGAGCCGACCAACCACCTGGACGCCGACTCGATCGGCTGGCTGCGCAGCTTCCTGGCCGCGCACTCCGGCGGGCTGCTGGTGATCAGCCACGACGTGGGCCTGCTGGAGGCCACGGTCAACAAGGTGTTCCACCTGGATGCCAACCGGGCCGAGCTGGACGTCTACGCCATGGGCTGGCGGCGCTACCTGCAGCAGCGGGAGACCGACGAGAAGCGGCGCAAGCGCGAGCGGCAGAACGCCGAGCGCAAGGCCGACCAGCTGATGACCCAGGCCGACAAGATGCGGGCCAAGGCGACCAAGGCCGTCGCGGCGCAGAACATGGCCCGCCGGGCCGAGAAGCTGCTGGCCGGCATCGAGGGCGAGCGGGGGAGCGACAAGGTGGCCAAGATCCGCTTCCCCGAGCCGGCCGCGTGCGGTCGTACCCCGCTGACCGCGGCCGACCTGAGCAAGAGCTACGGCTCGCTGGAGGTGTTCACCGGCGTGGACCTGGCCATCGACCGGGGCAGTCAGGTGGTGGTCCTCGGGCTCAACGGCGCCGGCAAGACCACGCTGCTGCGCATCCTGGCCGGGGTGGAGGATGCGGACACCGGCGGGGTGGTGCCCGGTCATGGGCTGCGCCTGGGCTACTACGCCCAGGAGCACGAGACCCTGGACGTCGGCCGGACCGTGCTGGCCAACATGAAGACCGCGGCGCCGGATCTCAACGACACCGACGTCCGCAAGGTGCTCGGCTCGTTCCTGTTCTCGGGCGACGACGTCGACAAGCCGGCGGGCGTGCTGTCCGGCGGCGAGAAGACCCGGCTGGCGCTGGCCATGCTGGTGGTGTCCAGCGCCAACGTGCTGCTGCTCGACGAACCCACCAACAACCTGGACCCGGCCTCCCGGACGGAGGTGCTGGCCGCCATCCGGCGCTACCGCGGGGCCGTGGTGCTGGTCACCCATGACGAGGGGGCGGTCGCTGCGCTGGACCCGGACCGGGTGCTGCTGCTGCCGGACGGCACCGAGGATCTGTGGAACCCGGACTACGCGGACCTGGTCACCCTGGCCTGAGGACAAGTCCTCAGCCCTCTTGATCATCGATCGCGATTGGGATGATCATTGATCGAGTACGCGTCGTCGCGTCGGTCGGAATGGGGAGGGCGCAGTGGCCAAGGCAACGCTCGCGAAGGGCTCACGGATCAGTGGGACGCAGCGGACCACGCTCGCGTCGCAGTACGCCCAGCGCTACACCGGCGGCGAGAGCATCCGCACGATCGCCGAGGATGCCGGCCGCTCGTACGGCTTCGTGCACAACGTGCTGAAGGAGTCGGGCGTGGCCCTGCGCGGCCGCGGCGGGGCCACCCGGGGCACGAGGAAGACCGGGCCGGCCGGGCCTGCGAAGCCGGCGGCGAGCGAGGCCCCGGCCACGAAGACCGCTGCCAAGAAGGTGTCCGCGGGGAAGGCCGCGCCCGCCAAGCAGCCGGCGGCGGCCAAGAAGGCGGCGAGGAAGACCGCCGCGAAGAGCTAGCCCGCTCTGTCCTCACCGGCCCGGACCTGCCGGGCCGGAATAGCCCGTACGGCGTACGCGTTGGCCTTGCGGGCGAGAGGAGTCGGGCATGTCGATGGTGCGGGGTGGCAACTTCTCGCTGATGCGGCGGATGTCTACCGACCCCGAGGTTGCCGCGCACCGGCTGACCCGGGGGGTCTGGCGGCGCATCCTGGCCTTCGCCCGGCCCTACCGCACCTTGATCATCGTCTTCGTCGGCCTGATCGTGCTGTCCTCGGCGCTGGCCGTCGCCCCGCCCCTGCTGTTCAAGTCGATCATCGACGACGGCGTCCTCGGCGGGAACCGGCCGCTGCTGATCGGGCTGGCCATCACGGTCGCCGCGCTCGCCGTGCTGCAGGCCGGGATCGCGCTGGTGCAGCGCTGGTGCTCCGCCACCATCGGCGAGGGGCTCATCTTCGACCTGCGCACCCGGGTGTTCGACCACGCCCTACGGATGCCGCTGGCCTTCTTCACGCGGACCCAGACCGGCAAGCTGGTGTCCCGGCTCAACTCCGACGTGATCGGGGCGCAGCAGGCCTTCACGTCCACGCTGTCCACGGTGCTGTCCAACCTCATCACCCTGGTCCTGGTGCTGATCGCCATGCTCTACCTCAGCTGGCAGCTCACCCTGGCCGCGCTGGTGATGCTGCCGGTCTTCCTCATCCCGGCCAAGATCGTCGGCCGGAAGCTGTCGGAGCTGACCCGGCGCCAGATGGAGCTCAACGGCGACATGTCGTCGATGATGACCGAGCGGTTCGGCGTCAGCGGCGCCCTGCTGGTCAAGCTGTTCGGCCGGCTGGACAGCGAGCACGACCGGTTCGCCGCGCGGGCCGGCGGGGTCCGCGACATCTCGGTGAAGATCGCGATGAACGGCCGCTTCTTCTTCACCGCGCTCGGGCTGGTCGCGGCGCTGGCCACCGCGCTGGTCTACGGCGTCGGCGGCTCGCTGGCCATCGACCAGGTGCTCACCGTCGGCACGTTGACCGCGCTGGCCGCGCTGCTCGGCCAGCTGTACGGGCCGCTGACCCAGCTGACCAACCTCCGGATCGACGTGATGAACGCGCTGGTCAGCTTCGACCGGGTGTTCGAGGTGCTGGACCTCGAACCGGCGATCCGGGACCGGCCGGACGCGGTGCCGGTGGGCGGGCCGGCCTCGGTGGCCTTCGACCACGTCAGCTTCACCTACCCGACCGCGGCCGAGACCTCGCTGGCCAGCCTGGAGTCGGTCGCCACCTTGGACCAGCGGGCCAACACCGAGGTGCTGCACGACATCTGCTTCGTCGCCGCCCCCGGGCAGACGGTCGCGCTGGTCGGACGCTCCGGTGGCGGCAAGACGACCATGACGCACCTGATCGCCCGGCTCTACGACGCGACCGCCGGCACGGTCTCGGTGGCCGGTACCGATGTCCGCGGCCTGCAGCTCGCGTCGCTGCGGAACGCGGTCGGCTACGTCACCCAGGATGCGCACATGTTCCACGACACCATCGCGGAGAACCTGCGCTACGCCCGGCCCGACGCGGACGAGACGCAGATGTGGCAGGCACTGGCGGCGGCGCAGATCGCCGACCTGGTGCGCAGCCTGCCCGACGGCCTGGACACGGTGGTGGGGGAGCGCGGCTACCGGCTGTCCGGGGGCGAGCGGCAGCGGCTGGCCATCGCCCGGCTGCTGCTCAAGGCGCCCCCGATCGTGGTGCTGGACGAGGCGACCGCGCACCTGGACTCGGAGTCCGAGGCGGCGGTGCAGCGAGCGCTGGACCACGCGATGGAGGGGCGGACCAGCGTCGTGATCGCCCACCGGCTGTCCACCGTGCGCAACGCCGACGAGATCCTGGTGGTCGACGGTGGCCAGATCGTGCAGCGTGGCCGGCACGAGGATCTGCTGGCGGAGGGCGGCCTCTACGCCGAGCTCTACCGCACCCAGTTCGCCGGCCCCGGCGCCACCGGCGCCTGACCGCCGCCGTCAGAGCGCCCGCAGGGCCCCGCCGTCCACCGCCACCATCGACCCGGTGAGGTACGAGGCGGCGGGGGAGAGCGCGAAGGCCGCCACCCGGCCGAACTCCTCCGGCCGGCCATAGCGGCGCAGCGGGATCGCCGCCTCGATCCGGGCCCGGGCCGCGGCCGGGTCGTCGGCCAGCGAGTCGAGCTGCTGCACCCGCGCGGTCTCCACCCGTCCGGGCATCAGCCCGACCACGCGTACGCCGTCCGGGCCGAGCTCGTCGGCCAGCTGTTTGACGAGCATGGCCAAGCCCGGCCGCAGCCCGTTGGAGGCGGCCAGCCCGGGGATCGGCGCCTTGACCGACGTGCTGAGCACGAAGGCGACGGCCAGGTCGTCCGCCGTGCCGTGCCGGACCACGGCGTCGACCAGCCGCAGCGCGGCCAGGAACACCGAGTCGAAGGCGGCCCGCCACTGCTCCTCGGTGGTGCCCAGCGCCGACCCGGCCGCCGGCCCGCCGACGCTGACCAGGGCCCCGTCCAGCCGCCCGAAGACCTCCCTGGCCCGGCGGGCGGCCCGGTCGGGGGGGTGGGGCGGGGGCCGGGGGGCCGCCCCCCCCCCCCCCCCCGCCCGCCCCCCCGCCCCCCCCCCCCCCCCCCCCC
>CAXTVE010000255.1:0-5104 GCA_964247485.1 uncultured Propionibacteriaceae bacterium | reverse complement strand
GGGCGTTGGCCGACTCCGCGACCCCCTGGAGCACCTCCCGGGCGGCGGCGACCTCGCGTCGATAGCGCGCCGGCTCGGCCACGATGTCGGTGACCAGCGCGGCGAGCTTGCTGCCGAGCTCCGGGTCGTCCGCGTCCACCCCCCACTCGGGATGCTGGATGTCCTCGAGGAAGAACCGCAGCTTCTTGTGCGAGATGATGCTCACGATCGGAGTGCCGACCCCGAACGGGATCATCCCGGCGTGGCCGCGCATGCCGACGACGACGGCCGCCCGCTCGAGCAGGTCGAGCGCCGCATCCGGCTCCATCAGCTGCAGCGCCTCCACGCGCATCCGTACGCCGTGGCTGCGCCGGAGGTCGTGGGCGACCCGCTCGTCGGTCTTGGCGTGCGCGAGGCAGCGGACCTCGACCCGGTCGGACACGGCGTGGATGAAGGTCGCCAGCTCGTCGAGGAAGGTCTGGTACCCGTCCCCGAACCGCAGCTCCTCCCGGTCGAACGCGACGTTGAGGTAGGCGATCGGTCGCGACGCGCTGTCCGTCGTGGCCGGGGAGCTGTCCTCGGCTCTGGCCCGCCCGCTCACCGGCCCGTAGACGGTGGTCACGCACGGCAGGAACTCGATCTTTCTGGCCAGCGACGGGCCGACGACCTGCGAGACGCTGTTCACCGAGCCGTGGTTGCGCAGCCCGACGAACTCGGCCTTCTCGACCAGCTTCTTCGCCGAGGTCTCGAAGCGGTCGCCGAAGAAGCTCTGTCCGGGGAACAGGTTGTACCCGACCGTGTAGACGACGATCGGGATCCGCAGCTCCTCCAGCGCCTCGTCGGTCACGTTCCACTGCCAGCCGCTGTTCCCGTTCGGGGCGGTGTCGGGCAGGAAGAGTCCGCCACCGCCGATCACGATCGCGTCCAGGTTCTCGTTCGCCCAGCGGGCCCGCTCGAGGTCGAACACCTGGTGGGCATGGATCGAGGACCAGCGGGCGTCCGGCATCGCACTCGCCAGGGAGGCCCGGACGGCGATCGGCAGCATGACGTCGCCGAAGTTGCCCTCCCGGTCGACGTAGAAGGCGACGTGACCGATGGCCGGCCCGTCGCCCTCCGGGATCATGCCGTCGGTCGCGCGGGAACGCTGGATCCGGGCGAGGACCAGCCGCGCCTTGCGCTGCGTGGGGTCACTGCGGAGCGCCTCGATGACCGCAGTCTCGGCCGCGTCGTAGTCGCGGTAGGTCCAGTGCAGCTCGGCCAGGTGGGCGAAGGCCTGCGGCCCGGTCTGGGTGTTGGACTGGGCCAGGGTGAACGCAGCCTCGGCCTGGCGGCGGCGCGACAGCGCCCGCATCGTGGCGCCGTAGGCGAGCCAGGTGTACGCCGAGACCCATCGCGCCTGGACGACGCTCAGCTCGCGGGCGACCGCGGCCTTCTCGAAGTCGCCGACGGCGAACAACTGTGAGGCGGCCGCGCCCAGGCCGAGCAGGTCCTCCTCGTTCAGGAACTCATACCGCGCGGCCCGGGTCGCGTAGAACTCGCGCACGGCGGACCCCTCCGGCAGCAGGGCCGCGGCCCGGCGCCAGAACAGGGCCGCCGGGACGTTGTACTGCTCCCAGAGCTTCTCCACCACCGCGTAGTCGACCTCGCCGCCCGACCACGGTTTGGTCGACCCGGTGAAGTGGAAGATCCGGGTGTCCTCGGGTGGGAGCTGCCCGCGCTTCACCGCGCGCTTGACCAGGTTGTAGCGGCTGTCCAGCTTGGTGTAGGCACCGTCCAGCACGGCCGACAGGACGCCCTGGTCGTGCCGCTCCAGGTCGTACGCGCCGGTCCGGCCGATCTCGTCCATCCGCTCGACGAACTCATCGCTCATCGCCGACCGGTCGAAGCTCATCACCCCGCTGTTGATCCGCCAGCCACCCCGGCTCTGGAAGAACTGGGGCACGGCCGTGAACGCGGCGTCCGTCGTCACCAGGTGCGAGATGTCGCCCAGCACGACCATGTCGACGTCCAAGGTCACCAGGCGGTCGTACCCACGCTCCCGGAAGGCCTCGAGGATGTAGTAGGCCTTCTCCACCAGGTAGTTGGAGTTGTCGCCCTTCTCGTAGCTCGCGTAGTGCGCGCCGTTGATCCGCCGCCAGACGAACTTCGGGTAGAGCAGGGAGATCCGTTCGACGGACTCCGCGCTCAGGTCGTCGTAGTACACGAGGAAGTCGTGGTCGAACCACGGGTTGTTCAGCAGCAGGCTCTTGAGAAGTACCTCGAACCCGGGCAGGTAGTTGTTGTCGACGTACGACGCGAGGGCGACCGAGGAGGGCGCGGCGGACGGTTCGATGTTCCTGGTCATGTCAGTGATCTCCATGTCTGGTCGCGCCCTTACCGCAGTGAGATGACGAGGTCGCCGACCTCGGTCGCGTTCTTCATCACCCAGTCGCGCTCGGCCGAGTAGTCGTGCATCCGGCCGACGGGCAGCGTCATCGCCGAGTCGAGCCGATAGGGTCCCGAGGCGTTGAAGTCGAACCCGATCAGGTCGATCTTGGTGCTCACGTCGAGGAAGTCCACCAGCCGCATCAGGTTGAAGCCGGAGGTGGGCACGTCCACGACATCGGCCTCGCCGAGCAGATTGCTGCCCCGCACCGGCCAGCGGAGGCTGGGGTCGCCGAGATAGGTCTGCGCGCCGGGGTCGATGTGCTTGTTGATCGACCGGCGCCAGGCGTCGAGGTTGCCGCTGAAGATCAGCCGGACGTCGACCGGGACGGACCAGTTGAAGCTGTGCAGGTGGATCGCCGCGTGCATCGACGTCTTCGACCCGGTGTGCTGGGGCTCGAGCTTGAACGAGTTGAACCGGGCCACGATGTCGTAGCCGTCGATCAGGCCACCGGCGCCGGACTGGCCCACGCGTTGGGAGTTGGCGATCAGGCAGATCGACCTGCCGTCCAGGTAGTGCCGCAGCCCGGACGTGTCGATCGTGGTCAGGGCCCGGGCCGTCTCCGCCGAGACCCGGCGCACGATCGCGCGGGGCCGGGAGGCGACCGTCTTCCTGGCCAGGGCCGCGGCGTCGAACTGCGGGTCGTGACCGTGGACCAGGGCGGAGCGGAGGACCACGTCCTCGATGCCGTCGGCCACGGACTGGGACACCGCCGGCTGGACCGCGAGAGCCGCCGCGACCAGCTCCCGGGGCATGCCCCGTCGGCCCGACTCGCCCCACTCCTCGGTCTGCGCGTCCTGGAGGAGCGTGAACAGGGTCGGCACCGGTTCGGCGGGAGCCGGCCCCCCGTAGGCCTCGAGGTCCGCCAGCACCTCCTCGAAGGGGACGGCGCTGGCCGTCATCTCACTGGTGTCGATGCCGGACAGCTGAGCGTGCCGCTGGGCGGCCTGGTCGGCCTTCTCGCGCAGGTTCAGGGCCTGGTATCCGACGGCGAGCACCTTCCAGCCCGCGCGGGACTGCGGCCGGATGTCCACGATCTGCTCAGCCAGGCTCACGGCCAGCGCCGGCCGACGGATGCCGAGAGCGGCGCGACACACGGCGAGGGCCGGGTTCAGGGCCCGGGCCCGGTTGATCTCGAGCCAGTTCCGCGTGCCCGTGCCGAGCGACAGTCCGTACTTGCTCTGGGCGGGCGCGATCACCGCGGAAAGCCGGAGCGAGTCGCGGATGAACTTGACGCTCCTGCTGTCCCGGACGCGGGTCTGGCCCATGGCGACATCCTGGATCTCGGCCAACGAGGCCCAGAACGCTCGGTTGCGCCGAATGTTCGTCGGGCCCATCTTCAGTCCGCGTAGCGCCTTGACGCCCCGTCGGGTGAACGTCGTCCCGCGTCGGGTGACGGAGTCCAGCAAAGCCATTCAGACGTCTCCTCGATGCTTGCTGTGGTTCGAGGGGCCCCACGCCTCCCTCCAAATGCCTGCATGATGATACGTGACGACGAGACGCCTCGCCCGCACCTGCGCCAGTGGGGCCTGACCCAGATCGGGGCGCGTCGGACCCCGGGACTGTCGGCCGTGCCGATTACTGTGGACTCTCGGCTGAACTTCCCCATCGGCCGTTGTCGCAGCTGCATCGAGTACGAAGCGTGGAGGGTGTTCGGGCATGCCGGGTGCTGTGGGGAACGACTCGTTCGTCCATCTGCACGTGCACTCGGAGTACTCGATGCTCGACGGCGCGGCCCGGGTCAAGGACCTGTTCACCGGCTGCGCGGAGCTGGGTATGCCGGCCATCGCGGTGACCGACCACGGCAACACCTTCGGGGCCTACGAGTTCTACAAGGCCGGCCGGGCCTCCGGGGTCAAGCCGATCATCGGCACCGAGGCGTACCTGACCCCCAAGACCCACCGCAGCGAGCGCAAGCGCGTCCGCTGGGGCGACGGGGGCGGGGACGACGTGTCGGGTGGCGGCGCGTACACCCACCTGACCATCTGGGCCGAGAACACCACCGGGATGCACAACCTGTTCCGGCTCAGCTCCCGGGCCTCGATGGAGGGCTACTTCTACAAGCCGCGGATGGACCGCGAGCTGCTCAGCACCCACTCCAAGGGCCTGATCGCCACCACCGGCTGCCCGAGCGGGGAGGTGCAGACCTACCTGCGGCTCGGGAAGTACGACGAGGCGGTCGCCAGCGCAGCGGAGTTCCGTGACCTCTTCGGCGCCGGCAACTACTACGTGGAGCTGATGGACCACGGTCTGACCATCGAGAACCGGGTCCGGGCCGACCTGCTCAAGATCGCCCGGGAGCTCAAGCTCCCCCTGGTTGCCACCAACGACCTGCACTACGCCGGCCAGTCCGACGCCCCCGCCCACGAGGTGCTACTCTGCGTCCAGTCCGGGTCGACCATGGCGGACGCGAACCGGTTCAAGTTCGAGGGCGACGGCTACTACCTGAAGTCGCCGGCGGAGATGCGGGCGCTGTTCGCCGAGCTGCCCGAGGCCTGCGACAACACCCTGGCCATCGCCGAGCGCTGCGACGTCAGCTTCACCGAGGGCAACGGCACCTTCATGCCGCGCTACCCGAGCCCGGCAGGGGAGACCGAGGACAGCTGGTTCCTGCACGAGGTCGAGGTGGGGCTGGGCCCCCCCGAACCCGGGGGCCACCCCCCCCCCGGGGGGGGGCGGGGCCGCGTCGAGACCCACGGG
>CAXTVE010000254.1:0-5110 GCA_964247485.1 uncultured Propionibacteriaceae bacterium | reverse complement strand
CGGGCTTGCCGCGCAGGCAGATGCCCTTGGTGCCACCGGTGTCCATCTTCGCGGCCGCGTCGGCGACCTCGGCCCAGGTCGGGTTGGCCGGCATGGTGACGCCCGCCTTCTCGGCCAGGTCCTTGCGGTACATCAGGAACGACGACTCCCCGTAGAACGGCTCACCGTAGAGCTTGCCGTCCGGGCCCTTCAGGGAGTTCGTCATCGACTCGAAGATGTCCGCCTGGTTGAACTCCTTGTCGTCCTTGTACGCCTGGATGTCGTCCATCGACCAGAGCCAGCCGTTCTTGGAGTAGAACGGGATCTCGAAGTTGGACAGGGTGGCCACGTCGAACTGGCCGGCCTGGTTGGCGAAGTCCTGGGACGCCAGGGCGCGCATCTCGCCCTCTTCCTTGACGGTGAAGTTCACCTTCACGCCGGAAGCGTCCTCGAACGACTTGATGTTCTTCTGCAGATCGAGCA
The DNA here is from genome assembly GCA_964247485.1 of uncultured Propionibacteriaceae bacterium. Lineage (GTDB taxonomy): Bacteria > Actinomycetota > Actinomycetes > Propionibacteriales > Propionibacteriaceae > Microlunatus. Next base: position 4,648 of record CAXTVE010000254.1, on the reverse strand, counting down.
TCTGACTGTTGTTGACCATCAAGACGTTGATCGAGTTGTCGCCACCGCCACCGCCACCGCCGCCACCGCCGGCGCCACCGGCACCGGCACAGGCGGCCAAGCTCACGAGGGCGGCAGCGCAACCGATCGACATCGCTGCTCGCAGGGTCACGTGCATGGGAGTCCTTTCTCACCAAAAACGGCCGGCTGTAAACGAAGTCGGCCAGGGCAGCGGAGGGCCACCAGGGTTCCGCCCGCGACTGGCTCATATGAGCGGGGTGGCTCTCTGGTGAGAACTATGGCTTCAGCGGTTTCTCAGGTCAATGGCTCTTGCACAAACTGATACAGTGAGTGCTCAGATGAGCGCCGAAGGGGGTTTCGGTGACGCCGATCAAGGGTCCGGCCGAGCTGGTGCTGGCCGCCTCCATCGCGCGCCGGCACTACGTCGACGGCCGGACCAAGATCGAGATCGCCGATGAGTTCCGGCTCAGCCGGTTCAAGGTCGCCCGCCTGCTGGAAGCGGCGCGCGAGCAGGGACTGGTCCGGATCGAGATCGGGCACACCGGCACCATCGACGTCGGCACCTCGGGCCGGCTCGCCGAGCGGTACGGGTTGCGGCACGCCATCGTGGTCGACACCCCGGAGGAGGAGGTGGTCTCGCTCCGCCGCAACCTCGGGGTGGCGGCCGCCGAGCTGCTGAGCGAGATCGTCACGCCGACCGACGTGGTCGGTCTGGCCTGGGCCCGGTCCGTCCGGGCGATGGTGGCCGAACTGAAGCGACTGCCGGCCGTGCCGGTGGTGCAACTGACCGGGGCGTTGAGCAGCATGTCGGACACCTCGAGCTCGATCGACGGCGACAGCGCGGTCGACATCGTGCGGGAGTTCGCGCGAGTGTCCGGCGGACCGGCCTACCTGTTCTTCGCACCCTTCCTGGTGTCGGACCCGACGACCGCCCGGGCCCTGCGCGGCCAGCCGGACCTGTCGCGGGCCTTCGACCGGATCCCCACGGTCACCATCGGGGTGGTGGGGATCGGGCACTGGTCGCCGGGCCGGTCCACGGTCTTCGCCGCGGCCACCGAGAAGGAGCGGACCCGGCTGAGCCGGGAGGGGGTGTGCGCCGAGGCGGCCGGGGTGTTCCTGACGGCCGACGGGCGGGTCCTGAAGACCGCCCTGACCGACCGGATGATCGGCATCACCGGCGAGCAGATGCGCTCGATCGACCAGCTCATCGCCATCCCGTACGGGGTGACCAAGGCCCCGGCGGTGCGAGCCGCCCTGCTCAGCGGGCTGGTCGACTCCCTCGTCACCCACCGGTCGATGGCCGAGGCCCTGCTCGTCGGCGCACCCGGTCCCCGCTGATGCCGGACCAGACGGCCGAGGTCCCCCTGGTCGGCGGTACCGCCAACCGGGGTCGGATCGTCCGGCGCGGCAACACCGTACGCCGCCCGCTGCGCCCGACCAGCACGGCGATCCATGCCCTGCTGACCCACCTGGCCGACGTCGACTTCGACGGGGCGCCCCGGCTGCTGGGCATCGACAGCGCCGGCCGGGAGGTGCTGACCTACATCCCCGGCGAGGCGGTGATCCCGCCCTACCCCGGCTGGGCGCTCACCGACGAGGCCCTGCGCAGCGTGGCCCGGCTGCTGCGCCGCTATCACGAGGCGGTCGCCGGGTTCGACCTGGCGGGTCAACGGTGGCCGCAGGTGGCCCCGCCGGACTTCGACGAGGGTCTGGCCTGTCACAACGACCTCAACCTGGACAACGTCATCTTCCGCCACGGCCGGGCGGTGGCCCTGATCGACTTCGACTGGGCCAGCCCGGGCTCGGCCGTCTGGGACGTCGCCGGGGCGGCCCGGCTCTGGTCACCGCTGCGGCCCGAGCACTACATCGACGACGCCCGGCAGGGCCGGGGGCTGGACCGGCTGAAGACGTTCGTCACGGCGTACGGGGCCGGGCTCGACCCGGAGCGGCTGGTGCTGGCCGTCCGGCTGAACCACGAGCGGATGTACCGGCTGATCGAGGAGGGCGGTCAGGCCGGCAACGAAGGCTTCGCCGCCTACTGGCAGCAGGCGGCGGTGCGCGTCGCGGCCACCACCCGGTGGTACACCGACCACACCGAGCGACTGATCGACGCCCTCGGCTGAGGCAGTCATGATCGAAGAAGCCGATGTCCGCCGCGCCCCGTAGCGTTCCTGGTGTGAACACGCCGCACGTCGCCGACCGCCACGACCTGATCCGCGTCCAGGGTGCCCGGGAGAACAACCTCAAGGACATCACCGTCGAGCTCCCGAAACGGCGACTGACCGTGTTCACCGGGGTGTCCGGCTCGGGGAAGAGCTCGCTGGTCTTCGGCACCATCGCCGCGGAGTCGCAGCGGATGATCAACGAGACCTACAGCGCCTTCCTCCAGGGCTTCATGCCCTCGCTCGCCCGGCCGGAGGTCGACGTCCTCGAGGGGCTGACGACCGCGATCATCGTCGACCAGGAGCGGATGGGCGCCAACCCCCGCTCCACCGTGGGCACCGCGACCGACGCCAATGCGATGCTGCGGATCCTGTTCAGCCGGATCGGGGAGCCGCACATCGGCCCGCCCACCGCGTTCGCGTTCAACGTGCCGACGCGGACGGCCAGCGGCGTCATGCAGACCGACCGGGGCCAGGGCGAGAAGACCGTGGTGCGCAACGCTGTCTACCAGGGCGGCATGTGCCCCCGCTGCGAAGGCATGGGGTCGATGAACGACATCGATCTGACGGCGATCTACGACGGGTCGAAGTCCCTCGCCGACGGTGCGCTGCTGGTCCCCGGCTACAGCATGGACGGCTGGTTCGGGCGGATCTTCGGCGGTGCGGGTCTGCCCATGGACAAGCCCGTCGAGAAGTTCACGCAGAAAGAGCTCCACAAGCTCCTCTACGGCGAGCCGCAGAAGATCAAGGTCGAGGGGATCAACCTCACCTACGAGGGCGTGATCCCCAAGATGCAGAAGTCGATGCTGACCAAGGACGTCGAGGCGATGCAGCCACACATCCGTCGCTTCGTCGAGCGGGCCGTGACGTTCTCGACCTGTCCGGAGTGCGACGGGACCCGGCTCAGCACGGAGGCGCGGTCGGCGAAGATCGCCGGGCTCAACATCGCCGAGGTGTGCGCGATGCAGGTCACCGACCTGGCCGACTGGGTCCGCTCGCTCGAGGCCAGGTCGGTCGCTCCCCTGCTCACCGCCCTGCAGCAGCTGATCGACTCGTTCGTCTCGATCGGGCTCGGCTACCTCTCGCTCGACCGGCCCGCGGGGACCCTCTCCGGGGGCGAGGCGCAGCGCACCAAGATGATCCGGCACCTCGGGTCGTCGCTGACGGACGTGACCTACGTCTTCGACGAGCCGACGATCGGGCTGCACCCGCACGACATCGAGCGGATGAACGACCTGCTGGAGCGGCTCCGGGACAAGGGCAACACGGTGCTCGTGGTGGAGCACAAGCCGGAGACGATCGGCATCGCCGACCACGTGGTCGACCTCGGGCCGGGGGCCGGCACGGCCGGCGGGGAGGTCGTGTTCGAGGGAACGGTCGAGGCCCTCCGGAAGAGCGACACGGTCACGGGGCGCCACCTCGACGACCGGGCGTCACTCAAGGAGCGGGTGCGGACGTCGTCCGGGGCGCTGGAGATCCGCGGGGCCTCGACCCACAACCTGCAGAAGGTCGACGTCGACATCCCGCTCGGGGTGCTGGCCGTGATCACCGGGGTGGCCGGGTCGGGCAAGAGCTCGCTGATCACGGGTTCTGTCGAGGGCAGGGACGGAGTCGTGATGATCGACCAGGGGGCGATCCGCGGCTCGCGCCGGAGCAACCCCGCGACGTACACCGGGCTCCTCGATCCGATCCGGAAGGCATTCGCCAAAGCGAACGACGTCAAGCCGGCGCTGTTCAGCTCCAACTCCGAGGGCGCGTGCCCGGCCTGCAACGGGGCCGGGGTGATCTACACCGAGCTGGGGGTGATGGCCACCGTCGAGACCACCTGTGAGGAGTGCGAGGGGAAGCGGTTCCAGGCATCGGTGCTGGAGTACACCCTGGGCGGACGCAACATCGCCGAGGTGCTGGCGATGCCGGTCACCGAGGCCGAGCGATTCTTCGCCGAGGGCGAGGCGCGCACGCCGGCCGCCCACCGGATCCTCGAGCGGATGGCCGACGTCGGTCTGGGCTACCTGTCCCTGGGGCAGCCGCTGACCACCCTGTCCGGCGGCGAGCGCCAGCGGCTCAAGCTGGCGACCCAGATGGGCGACAAGGGCGACGTCTACGTCCTGGACGAGCCGACCACCGGCCTGCACCTGGCCGATGTCGAGCAGCTGCTCGGCCTGCTGGACCGGCTCGTCGACGGCGGCCGGTCGGTGATCGTCATCGAGCACCACCAGGCCGTGATGGCCCACGCCGACTGGATCATCGATCTCGGTCCCGGCGCCGGCCGCGACGGCGGCCGGGTCGTCTTCGAGGGCACCCCCGCCGACCTGGTGGCCGGTCGCACCACCCTCACCGCCCAGCACCTGGCGGACTACGTCGCCTAGCCCGGCGGACCGCGTCAGACGGCCGCCCGGTAATGCTGCCGGACGACCTCCGAGTAATGCTCGTCGAGGGCGGCCGCGGCGGCGCGGTCGGCGTCGGTGGCCTGCACCGTCCGGACC
>CAXTVE010000253.1:0-5124 GCA_964247485.1 uncultured Propionibacteriaceae bacterium | reverse complement strand
CGACCAGGTTCTTGCCGATGTCGTGCACGTCGCCCTTGACCGTGGCCAGCACGATGGTGCCCTTGCCGCGCGAGTCGGCCTTCTCCAGGTGCGGCTCGAGGAAGGCCACCGCCGACTTCATCACCTCGGCCGACTGCAGCACGAACGGCAGTTGCATCTGGCCCGAGCCGAACAGCTCGCCGACGACCTTCATCCCGGCGAGCAGGTCGGTGTTGATGATCTCCAGCGCCGGCTTGTCGGCCAGGGCCAGCTCGAGGTCGTCGGCCAGGCCCTTGCCCTCGCCGTCCACGATCCGCCGCTGCAGCCGCTCGGCGACCGGCAGGCGGAGCAGCTCCGCCGCCCGCTCGGCCTTGGTGTCGGCGGTGGTCACACCCTCGAACAGCTCGAGGAAGCGCTGCAGGGGGTCGTAGCCCTCCCGGCGCCGGTCGTAGACCATGTCGAGTGCGACGCTGCGCTGTTCCTCGTTGATCCGGGCCATCGGCACGATCTTGGCCGCGTGCACGATCGCCGAGTCGAGCCCGGCGTCGATGCACTCGTTCAGGAACACCGAGTTCAGCACCACCCGCGCGGCCGGGTTCAGGCCGAAGGAGATGTTGGACAGGCCCAGGGTGGTCTGCACGTCCGGGAAGCGGCGCTTGACCTCGCGGATCGCCTCGATCGTCTCGATGCCGTCGCGCCGGGTCTCCTCCTGCCCGGTGGCGATCGGGAAGGTGAGGGTGTCGATGATGATGTCGCTGGTCCGCATGCCCCAGTTGTCGGTCAGGTCGGTGATCAGCCGCTCGGCGACCGCGACCTTCCAGTCCGCCGTGCGGGCCTGACCCTGCTCGTCGATGGTCAGTGCGATCACCGCCGCCCCGTGCTCGACCACGAGTCTGGTGATCCTGGCGAAGCGCGAGTCCGGGCCGTCGCCGTCCTCGTAGTTGACCGAGTTGATCACGGCGCGGCCACCCAGACACTCCAGCCCGGCCTCCAGCACGGCCGGCTCGGTGGAGTCGAGCACGATCGGCAGCGTGGAGGCGGTGGCGAACCGGGACGCCACGGCCCGCATGTCCGCGGCCCCGTCTCGGCCCACGTAGTCGATGTTCAGGTCGAGCAGGTGGGCGCCGTCGCGGATCTGGGCCCGGGCGATGTCGACGCAGTCGTCCCAGCGCTCCTCGAGCAGGGCCTCCCGGAAGGCCTTCGACCCGTTCGCGTTGGTCCGTTCGCCGATGGAGAGGTAGGTCGTGTCCTGCCGGAACGGCACCTCGGCGTAGAGCGAGGAGGCGGCTGGGACGTGCGACGGCGTACGCGGCACCTGGACCCGGTCCTCCAGCCGCTCGACCACGCGCCGCAGGTGCTCGGGCCCGGTGCCGCAGCAGCCGCCGACCAGCCCGAGGCCGAACTCGTCGACGAACTGCTCCAGCGCGTCGGCCAGCTCGACCGGCTTCAGCGGGTAGTGGGCACCGGCCGCGGTCAGCACCGGCAGCCCGGCGTTGGGCATGCAGCTCACGCCGATCCGGGCGTAGCGGGACAGGTGGCGCAGATGCTCGCTCATCTCGGCCGGGCCCGTCGAGCAGTTCAGCCCGATGAAGTCGATGTCCAGCGGCTCCAGGGCGGTCAGCGCGGCACCGATCTCCGAACCCAGCAACATGGTCCCGGTCAGCTCCACCGCCACGTGCACGATGATCGGCAGGTCGCGGCCCGCGTGCGCGAGCGCCCGCTTGGTCCCGAGGACGGCGGACTTGGTCTGCAGCAGGTCCTGGGAGGTCTCGATCAGGACGGCGTCGATGCCGCCGTCCAGCATGCCCTCCACCTGGACCTGGTACGCGTCCCGGAGCCGGGCGAACGGCAGATGCCCCAGGGTGGGCAGCTTGGTGCCCGGACCGACGCTGCCGAACACCCAGCGGCTGCGGTCCGGCGTGCTGGCCGCGGCGGCCGACTCGGAGGCGATCCGCGCCGCCGCCGACGAGAGCTCGAAGATCCGGTCAGCCGCGTCGTACTCGGCGAGCGCGGACAGGTTGCTCCCGAAGGTGTTGGTCTCCACCGCGTCCACGCCCACCTCGAAGTAGGCGTCGTGGATGGCGCGGACCACGTCGGGGCGGGTGACGTTCAGAACCTCGTTGCAGCCCTCGAGACCCTCGAAGTCGGCCAGTGACAGGTCGTAGCCCTGCAGCATGGTGCCCATGGCCCCGTCCGCGATCACAACCCGACGGGCGAGGACCGAGCGGAGGTCGTTGGACACCTTGCGAGGATAGTTCCGCACGACAGCGACAGGCCGGTTTACCAGCATGTGGTGCCCGGGGGCGGGCTCCGGCGGCGACTACAGTGATGCGCATGCCGAGTGGCGATCCGAGAGACCTCCGCGACCTGCGTGACCTGGTCGACCCGGTCGTCGTGGCGGCGTTCGGGGGCTGGAACGACGCGGGCAGCGCGGCCACCGGGACCGTCGAGCACCTGGAGGAGGCGTACGGCGCCGATCCGGTGTTCGCGCTGGACCCGGACGACTTCTACGACTTCCAGGTCAACCGGCCCCGGGTGAGCCTGAGCGAGGACGGGCGGCGGGAGCTCACCTGGCCGACCACCGAGCTGAAGGTCTCCACCCTGCCCGACGGTCGGGACCTGCTGCTCCTGGTCGGGCTGGAGCCGAACCTGCGCTGGCGCCAGTTCGCCACCCTGCTCGCCTCGGCGCTGAGCTCGGCGAACGCCACCCGGGTGCACCTGCTGGGCTCGCTGCTGGCCGACACCCCGCACACCCGGCCCATCCCGGTGTCCACCTCGACCGGCGACCCGGAGCTGATGACCCAGCTGGGCCTTGCGCCGTCGACGTACGAGGGTCCGACCGGAATCGTCGGGGTGCTCTCGGACACGCTGACCCGGGCCGGGATGCAGGTGCTGATGCTCTGGTCGGCCATCCCCCACTACGTGTCCCACCCGTCCTGCCCGAAGGCCACGCTGGCCCTGCTGACCGCGCTCGAGGAGCAGCTGGGGGTCGACCTGGACCGGGGCGAGCTGCCCGAGCTGGCCCGGGCCTGGGAGCGCGGGGTGGACGAGCTGGCGGCGGAGGACTCCGAGGTGGCGGAGTACGTCGCCTCCCTGGAGCAGCAGCAGGACGCCACCGAGCTGCCCGAGGCCAGCGGCGAGGCCATCGCCGCCGAGTTCGAGCGGTACCTGCGCCGCGGCACCGGCGGCTGAGTCCCGCCCGGTCCTCCTGGTTCAGCGCCGGCGGCCAACCAGCCAGTAGAGCGAGTGGTTGCCGGTGTTCAGTGCGGTGACCACGCGCCAGAAGTTCTTGCTGCCCCGCAGGTCCGCCGGGTCCCGCCGGCGAATGTCCCGCCAGGCCAGCACCGTCAGCACGACGTGGACGACGAGGGCGGGGATGACCAGGCCCGACTTGGGCGTACGCCGTTTCACCATGTCCCCACCCTGCCCGAGTCGCGGGGTCGCGGCTAGGTCGGGGAGGCGGCGGCCTCGGCCAGCCGGGCCAGTTCGGTGACTACGGCGTCGGGCTTCTCGGCCCCGAAGACCGACGAACCGGCGACGAAGGTGTCGACGCCGGCCTCCGCGCAGCGCTCGATGGTGCTGACCGACACGCCCCCGTCGATCTGCAGCCAGACGTCTCCGCCCACCTGGTCGAGCAGGGCGCGCGTCCGCCGGATCTTCGGCAGGCAGAGGTCGAGGAACTGCTGGCCGCCGAAACCCGGCTCGACCGTCATGATCAGCACCATGTCCAGCTCGGGCAGCAGGTCGGCGTAGGGCTCGATGGGGGTGGCGGGCCGCAGGGCCATCGCCGCCCGGGCCCCGCGCTGCCGCAGCTCCCGGGCCAGCCGGACCGGTGCGGCCGCCGCCTCGATGTGGAAGGTGACCGACTCCGCCCCGGCCTCGGCGTAGGCGGGCGCCCACCGGTCCGGATCCTCGATCATCAGGTGGATGTCGAGCAGCTGCGGCGTCACCTTGCGCAGCGCTTCCACCACGGGCAGGCCGAGGGTGAGGTTGGGCACGAAGTGCTGGTCCATCACGTCCACGTGCAGCCCGTCGGCGCTGGGCACCGACTCGATCGCGGCCTGCAAATTCGCGAAGTCGGCGGACAGCAGGCTGGGCAGGATTCTCGCGGGCACGGGACGACTGTAACGACCGGAGCGGGGCCCACGGGGCAGCGATCTGGCGGGAACGGCCGTGGCCGGTCGGCCCTGCACTACAGTCATGCCGCCATCCGCCCTTTCATCCTCGGGAGACCGCCTTGACCGCCGAACCCTCCGACCGGCCGCTCGATCGCCGCTTCCTGATCCGCGGCGGTGCCGTGCTCGCCGGCGCGGCCGGCGCCACCGCCCTGGGTGCCGCCCTCGCCCCGAAGGCCAACGCGGCCGACGGGGCCAACGTGGTGCTCGGGGCGGAGAACAACGCGTCCGAGACGCGTACCGTGATCACGATCGACGGTACCGACGGCGGCCCCGACCCCACTCTGGTGCTGAGGAACGCGAACGGGCCGTCGCTGGCCCTGCAGCCGCTTCCCGAGAACTTCGACCGGCCCCTCCCCGTCGGTCAGATCGCCAACACGGTCCTCGGCCCCCAGATCGGCGTGGACTACGGGGACGGCCCGGCCACCACCTTCCTGGCCACCGGCGCCGATATCCTCTCCCCCTTCCCGCTGCCTCCCGAGCGGGTGCTGGACCGCACCCTCGCCGCCGGCGCCTCCGTCGATGTCGTCGTCGCCAACGCCGCCAAGATCTCCCTGGTGGGCGTGTTCCTCAACGTCACGGCCCTCTCGCCGCGCGCCACCGGCTTCCTGGAGGTCTACACCCCCGGCCTGCGCCCGCAACGGCCCGCTGTCCGCTACCAGCGGTCGGTGTCGGCGGTCAACAGCGCCTTCGTCGCTCCCGGGGTCAATGCCGCGGGCACGAGCTACACGGTGCGGGTCTACAGCAGCCAGACGACCCGGGTTCTGGTCGAGGTGACCGGCGTGGTGGCCGGCTACCCGCCGTCCATCAACGCCGCCGGCGCCGCTGCCGGGGTGGCTCAGCGGCGGCAGACCCGCCAGGCCAAGCAGCGCGAGCGCTTGGTCCAGTCCATCCGGAACCGCTGAGTCAGGCGCGCCGGCGCAGATACGCCGCGAACATCGCGTCCGTACCGTGCCGGTGCGGCCACAGC
>CAXTVE010000252.1:0-5131 GCA_964247485.1 uncultured Propionibacteriaceae bacterium | reverse complement strand
GTGTGGGGGTGGGGGTGCTGGACGACTCGTACTCGGGCCGCCCGGTACCGGCGGTGCCGACCACCTGGATGACCAGGGTGTAGGGCACCAGGAAGGCACGCTCGTCGCCGGCCGACATGTTCACCACGACGTACTGCAGCCCGGGGGTGGCCGCGCCGGCCCTGCTGTCGAACTCGGTTCGGTTGAGGTATCGGATGGTGGGGCTGCTGGCCGCGACCCGGTAGGTCCGCCTGTCCTCGATGAAGGTGAACGAGCGCTCCGGGAGGCCGCGCACCCGCAGGTTGACGTACTGCCCGCGCATGCTGCCGAGCAGCTGCAGGTCCAGCGAGTCCGACACGTCCAGGACCTTCGCGAGGGCCCCGGTGCGCGGCGGGACCACCACCTGGACCTGGACGCGCTGACCCCAGTCCACCGGGACCGCGAAGACCTGGGTCTCCCCGGTCAGGATCGAGGTCCGGAACGCGCCGGGGGCCAGCACCGGGGCGTCCGAGATGCTGGTGCCCGGGACCGGCGGCCGGACGGCTTTGGGCACGGCCCGCTTCGCCCAGGAGATGGTGCCCTCGGCGGGCGGCAGCGCGCGGTCGCTGACGACCGGCGGCTCCTCGCTGACCAGCAGCTCGAACCTCTCGCCGGCCAGGTCGTCGGAGTGGGTGATCTCAGCCAGCAGCTCGTCCTCGCGGTTGCAGGCGCTGTCCGCCTCCCGACGCCACGAGTCGATCTCGCCGGAGACCAGTGGCGAGCTGCCCCCGCCGCCGATGGCCGATCCGACACCCCAGCCGCACTCTCCACCGTCGGCGTCGAACAGCTTGACCGAGGAGACGAACACCGTGCCGCTGGGCCGGGCGGTGAAGCCGATCCGCAGCGTGCTGTCCGGGATGGTCCGAGGGATCCGGTAGTAGAGCGGGTCATCCCGACCCGGGAAGCGGTCCACATACTGCCCCGGGACCGCCTCGGGAGCCACGTCTCGATCCGTCGCACCCCTGATCGGGGTGCCGGTGAGCCGGAACGGCCGGAAGGCCCGCGTCGACAGCTTGTCCAGCGACTCCTCGATCTCCTCGCGGCTGTCGGCATCGTAGTAGGTGCCGCCGCCCCGGTCGGCGATGCAGCGCAGCTGGTTCCGCGCCCGGCCGCGGACGCTCAGCCCGATGACGTCGATCTTGAGGTCGATCCCCCGCTCGGCCAGCGCCTCGGCGGTGGTACACGGGTCGACGTCGCAGGTCTCCTCGCCGTCGGAGACCAGCAGGATGGTGCGCCGGCCCTCGCCGCCAAGATCTTTGGCCGCCTCCTTCAGCGAGTGGGAGATCGGCGTCTCGCCGAAGGGTCTGTACTTCTTGATCTCGACGCGCAGCGCCTCCCGGTTCTGGCTGCCGATCGGCACCACCAGCTGCGAGTCGGTGCAGGCGCCCGCGTCCGACTTGTCGAACACGGTCGCGCCGTAGACCCGCAGCCCGACCTGGGCGGCGGGCGGCAGCTTGTCCACGACCGTGCCCAGCGCAGCCTTGGCGATGGTGATCTTGGCCTCGCCGCCGACCCGCTCCTTCATCGAGCCGGAGGAGTCCAGGACCAGCACCAGCTTGGGTTCCGGTGCGGCGTACGCGGGGGCCGGGCCGAAACCGACCAGCCCCGCCAGCGCGATCAGCCCCGCCAGGGCGGCGAACAGCATCCGCCGGGCCCGAGACATGGGCTACACCCTAAGGGCCACCCAGGTCAGGCCGAGGCGGCGAAGACGGCGGGCAGGGTGCCGGACCACGCCGTACGGAGCTCGGCCAACGGCAGCGTGAACTGGTCGGTGACCGCGAGGGCGGCGTCATCCCCGGCATTGCCCACCACGCCGAGTCGGTGCCGCTCGACCCCGATCTCGTCGCACAGCGCCGTCAGGTCGTCCACCGCGTCCGGGTGGACCGAGACGAGCACCCGCCCGCTGCTCTCGGAGAACAGGGCGACGAAGGCGTCGGGCTCGGCGGGCAGGGTGACGTCCACCCCGTGGCCGAGGCGCAGACACGACTCGACCAGCGCCTGGGCCAGCCCACCGTCGGCCAGGTCGTGGGCGCTGCTCAGCACGCCGCGCCGGCTGGCCCGGACCAGCAGCGTGGCGAGCCGCTGCTCGTGCGCGAGGTCGACCACCGGGGGACGCCCGCCGAGGTGCCCGTGCGCGACCTCGGCCCACGCCGATCCGGCCAGCTCGTCGCGGGTACCGCCGAGCAGGAACATCACATCCCCGACCGCCCGGAACCCGATCGGCGTACGCCGGGTCACGTCCTCGATCACGCCCAGTACGCCGACGACCGGGGTGGGCAGGATCGCGGTGTCGCCGGTCTGGTTGTAGAAGCTGACGTTGCCCCCGGTCACCGGGATGCCGAGCGCGCGGCAGCCGTCGACCAGCCCACGCACCGCCTCGCTGAACTGCCACATGACGCCCGGGTCCTCGGGCGAGCCGAAGTTCAGGCAGTCGCTGATGGCCAGCGGCTCGGCCCCCGCGACGGCGACGTTGCGATAGGCCTCGGCCAGCGCGAGCTGCGCACCGGCGTACGGGTCGAGCAGGCAGAACCGGCCGTTGCCGTCGGTGGCCAGCGCGATACCGAGGTTCGTCTCCTCGTCGATGCGGAGCATGCCGGCGTCCTCGGGCTGGGCGAGGACGGAGTTGCCGCGGACGTAGCGGTCGTACTGGTCGGTGACCCAGGACTTGTCACACAGGTTGGGTGAGGCGACCAGCCGCAGCACGGTGTCGGCCAGCTCGGCCCCGGTGCTCGGCCGGGCCAGGTCGTCGGGGGTCCGGGCCTGCGTCTCGGCCTGCCAGTCGGGGCGCGCGTACGGGCGCTCGTAGACCGGGCCCTCGTGGGCGACCGTACGCGGGGGCACGTCGACGATCCGCTCGCCCCGCCAGTTGATGAGGAGCCGGTCGCCGGCGGTGACGTCGCCGATCACCGTGGCCAGCACGTCCCACTTGCGGCAGATGGCGAGGAACGGCTCGACGTTCTTCGGCTCGACGACCGCCATCATCCGTTCCTGGGACTCGCTCATCAAGATCTCCTCCGGGCTGAGGGTGGAGTCCCGCAGCGGCACGGCGTCGAGCTCGATGAACATCCCGCCGTCGCCGGCGCTGGCCAGCTCGGAGGTGGCGCAGGACAGGCCGGCGCCGCCGCGGTCCTGGATGCCGGCGCCCCGGCCGGCGGCGGACAGCTCCAGGGTGCACTCGATCAGCAGCTTCTCCATGAACGGGTCGCCGACCTGCACACTGGGGCGCTTGCTGGGCTTGCTGGAGTCGAAGGTCTCGCTCGCCAGCACGCTGACCCCGCCGATGCCGTCGCCGCCGGTCGCGGCCCCGTAGAGGATGACCCGGTTGCCGACCCCGCGGGCGTGGGCCAGGTGCAGGTCCTCGTGCCGCAGCACCCCGACGCACAGGGCGTTGACCAGCGGGTTGCCGAGGTAGCTGCGGTCGAAGACCACCTCGCCACCGAGGTTGGGCAGGCCCAGGCAGTTGCCGTAGCCGCCGACCCCGGCCACGATCCCGGGCAGCACCCGGGCGGTGTCCGGCTCGTCCAGCGGGCCGAACCGGAGCGGGTCCATCACCCCGATCGGCCGGGCCCCCATGGCCAGGATGTCCCGGACGATGCCGCCGACCCCGGTCGCCGCGCCCTGGTAGGGCTCGACGTAGCTGGGGTGGTTGTGCGACTCGATCTTGAAGGTCACCGCGTACCCCTGGCCGATGTCGACCACGCCGGCGTTCTCCCCGATGCCGGCCAGCAGGAGGCCGATCGGCGTCTCGGCCGGCAGGTCACCGAAGGCCCGCAGGTGCACCTTGGAGGACTTGTAGGAGCAGTGCTCGGACCACATCACCGAGTACATGGCCAGCTCCGAGGCGCTCGGCCGACGGCCGAGGATCTCCCGGATCCGGGCGTACTCGTCCTCCTTCAGGCCCAGTGCGGCCCACGGCTGGGCCTGGTCCGGAGTTTCGAGAGCACTGGCCACCGTGTCGAACACGCGGGCCACGCTACCGAGTCGGGGCCGGGTTGGACGACAAGCGGGCGGCTCAGACCTTGACCGAGAGGAAGTCGAGCACGCTGGTGAAGAAGGGGCGGCCGTCGGTCGACGGCCCGGTCAGGGACTCGACGTTGTGCTCCGGGTGCGGCATCAGGCCGACCACGTTGCCCCGCTCGTTGCAGATGCCGGCGATGTCGCGGCGGGAGCCGTTGGGGTTGCCCCCGACGTAGCGGAAGATGACCCGGCCCTCCGCCTCCAGCCGGTCGAGCGTCGCGTCGTCGGCCACGTAGCCGCCCTCGCCGTTCTTGAGCACGATGGTGATCTCCTGGCCGGCGGTGAAGTCGCTGGTCCAGGTGGTGTCGGTCGACTCGACCCGCAGCCGCTGGTCGCGGCAGACGAAGGTGCGTACGTCGTTGCGGACCAGGGCGCCCGGCAGCAGGTGCGCCTCGCAGAGGATCTGGAAGCCGTTGCAGATGCCCAGGACCGGCATTCCGCCCTCGGCCGCCCGGATCACCTCGGTCATCACCGGGGCGAACCGCGAGATCGCCCCGCAGCGCAGGTAGTCGCCGTAGGAGAAGCCGCCGGGCAGGATCACCGCGTCCACCCCGGACAGGGTCTCGTCGCCGTGCCACAGCGGGACCGCCTCGCCCCCGCCGAGCCGCACCGCGCGCAGGGCGTCGTGGTCGTCCAGCGAGCCAGGAAAGGTGACGACGCCGATCCGGGCCGTCACGCGCCCACCTCGGGCTCGACCGCCGTCTCGGCCACCACGGTCTCCGCGGGTGCCTCGACCTTGACCTGGAAGGTCTCGATCACCGTGTTGGCGAGCAGGGTCTCGGCCGCCTGCCGGACCTCGGCGAGCCGGTCGTCGGTCAGCTCGCCCTCGACCTCCAGCTCGAACCGCTTGCCCTGCCGGACCGTCACCCCGGCGAAGCCGAGCCGGTGCAACGCTCCCGTGACCGCCTTGCCCTGCGGGTCCAGGATCTCGTCCTTGGGCATCACGTCGACCACCACACGCGCCATGCCGCGGATTCTATCGACCCGCGTACGCGCACCCCGGCCGTCTTCCTCCTCAGGAACGTGGGTTCTCGTTCGCTGCCCCTGCCCTACGCCGGTTGCCAGCGGCGTAGGGCCCGGGAACGGACGTAACCCA
>CAXTVE010000251.1:0-5148 GCA_964247485.1 uncultured Propionibacteriaceae bacterium | reverse complement strand
CGGCCGCCCCGCCCCGGCATCGCCGACCAGGGCCTTCAGCCGACTGGCCACGGCCCCCATCGGGGGGCGGTCCGTCGGGTCGAGAGCCAGCATCTCCGCCAGCAGCGGCGCCAGCCGCCCGGCCCGCTCCGGCGGCGGGTGGTCGGCGGTCGCCACCCGGTGCAGCAGACCGATCGAGTTCGCATCGGTCCCGAACGGCGGGGTGCCCTCCACGGCGGCGTAGAGCGTCGAGCCGAGCGAGAAGACGTCGGACGCCGCCGTGGCCTCGCCACCCCGCGCGACCTCGGGGGCCAGGTACGCGGGGGTGCCGTGCACCATGCCGGTCCCGGTCAACGTCACGTCGCCCAGCGCGTGGGAGATGCCGAAGTCACTGATCAGGGCCGCGCCGTCGTCGGCGACGAGGATGTTGCCCGGCTTGACGTCGCGGTGCACGATGCCCACCGCATGCGCGGCGGCCAGAGCGGCCGCGACCTGGGCGCCCACCCCCGCGGCCTCGTCGGGGTCCAGGGAGCCGGCCTCGCGCAGCACGGCCGACAGGGTGACCGCAGGGATGAACGGCATGACGATGCACGGCCGACCCTCGTGCTCGACCACGTCGAAGACCGGCACCGCATAGCGGTGCGAGAGCCGGGCGGTGATCCGGGCCTCCCGCATCGCGCGCTGGTTCGCCAGCTCGGAGTCCTCCGGGGAGAGGCCGGGCGGACTGCGCAGCTCCTTCAGGGCGACCCGCCGGTCGAGCAGCTCGTCCCAGGCCTCCCAGACGGTGCCCATGCCACCCGAACCCACGAGCCGCTCCCGCCGGTACCGTCCGGCGACGAGGTCGTGCGGGTCGGTCATCTGGTCTCCGTAAGGCCGGGGGTGGAGGGAACCGGTGCGGTCGAACGCTGCCACGGTCACTCCGTTTACATCGTAAACCAACCCGGGAGGCCGGGCTAGGGTCGTTTCGGGCATCAGGCCAGGGTAGGCGGGTCGGTAGGCTGTTCCGAAGCGTTCGCCCCCCACCTCGCGAGGACCCCACCCGTGTTCGACACCCTGCAAGACCGCCTGGCGGCGACATTCAAGGCCCTGCGCGGCAAGGGGCGGCTGTCCGAGGCCGACATCGATGCGACGGCGCGGGAGATCCGGGTCGCGCTGCTTGAAGCGGACGTCAACCTCAGCGTGGTCAAGGACTTCGTGGCCGCGGTCAAGGAGCGGGCCCGGGCTGCTGAGCTGACCGGGGCGCTCAACCCGTCCCAGCAGATCATCAAGATCGTCAACGACGAGCTGGTCGGCATCCTCGGTGGTGAGACCCGGCTGCTCCGGTTCGCCAAGCGGCCGCCGACGGTGATCATGCTGGCCGGCCTGCAGGGGGCCGGCAAGACGACGCTGGCCGGCAAGCTGGCCCGGTGGCTGCGCGAGCAGGGGCACTCGCCGCTGCTCGTCGCGGCGGACCTGCAGCGGCCCAACGCGGTCAACCAGCTGCAGGTGGTCGGGGAGCGCGCCGGCATCCACGTGTACGCCCCGGAGCCGGGGAACGCCTCGTCGCAGACCGACCTCGACCGACCCAGCGGTGACCCGGTCGCGGTCGCCCGCGGCGGGGTGGCCGAGGCCGAGCGTCGGCTCTACGACGTGGTCATCGTCGACACCGCCGGCCGGCTGGGGGTGGATGCCGAGTTGATGCAGCAGGCCGCCGACATCCGCGACGCCATCCGCCCGCACGAGGTGCTGTTCGTGGTCGACGCCATGATCGGCCAGGACGCGGTGAACACCGCGAACGCCTTTGCCCAGGGCGTCGGCTTCGACGCAGTCGTGCTGACCAAGCTGGACGGCGACGCCCGCGGCGGCGCGGCCCTTTCCATCGCCCGGGTCACCGGCCGCCCCATCATGTTCGCCTCCAACGGGGAGGGGCTGGCCGACTTCGACCTGTTCCACCCCGACCGGATGGCCAGCCGGATCCTCGGCATGGGCGACGTGCTGACCCTGATCGAGCAGGCCGAGAAGACCTTCGACGCCGAGCAGTCCCGCCGGGCGGTGGAGAAGATCTCCTCCAAAGGGGGGCGTGAGTTCGGGCTGGCCGACTTCCTGGCTCAGATGCAGATGGTCCGCAAGATGGGCCCGCTGTCCAAGGTCTTCGGCATGCTGCCCGGGATGGGCGAGATCAAGGACCAGATCAGCAACATCGACGAGAAGGACATCGACCGGATCGAGGCGGTCATCCACTCGATGACCCCGGCCGAGCGCGACAACCCCAAGATCATCGACGGTTCCCGCCGGGCCCGGATCGCCCGCGGGGCCGGGGTGCAGGTGTCCGACGTCAACGGCCTGGTCGACCGGTTCTTCGAGGCCCGCAAGATGATGAGCTCGCTCACCAACGGCAAGATGCCGAACGTCCCCGGCATGCCGGGGATGGGTGGCGGTGGTGGCGGCGCCCGGCGCCCGGCTGCCCGACCCAAGGGCAAGAAGGGCGGCCGGGGGGTGTCCGGCAACCCGGCCAAGCGCAACCTGCCCCAGCCCGCCGCGACCGGCGCCGAACCTGCGCCGCTGGACGAGGCGGCCCTGCAGAAGGCGATGGCGGAGTTCGAGCTGCCGCCCGAGCTGCGGCGCCGGCTCGGCCCGTAGGCCCGGCCCGTGGGCAGCAGGTTGCACCTGCGCGGCGTCGTGCTGCCCGAGGGTGAGCATCGCGACCTGTGGGTGGTGGACGGGGTGCTGCGCACCGAGCCCGTACGCGACGCCGAGACGGTGGCCACCGGAGTCTGGCTGCTCCCCGGTCTGGTCGACGCGCACTGCCACGTGGGCCTGGAGAGCGAGGGTGGAGTACCGCCCGCGCGGGCCGAGGAACATGCGCTGGCCGAGCGGGCCGCGGGTGCGCTGCTGCTCCGGGACGCCGGCAGCCCGGCCGACACCCGCTGGATGGACGATCGGGACGACCTGCCGCGGATCGTCCGCGCCGGCCGGCACATCGCCCGGCCGAAGCGCTACCTGCGCAACTACGCCGCCGAGGTCGAGCCGGAGGTGCTCGTCGCGGAGGTCGAGCGGCAGGCCGCCCGGGGCGACGGCTGGGTCAAGCTGGTGGGGGACTGGATCGACCGGGGCGTCGGCGACCTGGCTCCGCTGTGGCCGGCCGAGGTGGCCCGAGCAGCGATCGCGCGGGCGCACGAGCTCGGCTGCCGGGTGACGGCGCACGTCTTCGGCGAGCAGGCCCTGGCCGAGCTGGTCGACGCCGGCATCGACGGCATCGAGCACGGCACCGGGCTGAGCGAGGCGGTGATCGCCCGGATGGCCGAGCGCCAGGTGGCGCTCGTCCCCACCCTGGTGCAGCTGGAGAACTTCGAGGCGTACGCGCGGGCCGGCGAGGCGAAGTTCCCTGCGTACGCGTCGCACATGCGGTCGCTCTACGCGACCCGGCGGGAACGGTTCGCAGCCGCGTACGAGGCCGGGGTGCCGATCTACGCCGGCACCGACGCGGGCGGCTATCTGCCGCACGGTCTGGTCGGCCGGGAGATGGCGATGCTGGCCGGCATCAGCACCGCCGAGTACGCCCTGGGCGCCGGGTCGTGGCGGGCCCGGGCGTGGCTCGGTCGATCCGACCGGCTGGTGGAGGGAGCCCCGGCCGACCTGGTGGCCTTCGCCGCCGACCCGCGGCGGGACCTGAGCGTGCTCCGGGACCCGGCCCGGGTGGTGCTGCGGGGCATCGTCGTCGGCTGACGACACACCGGGCCGGTCATCGGTTCGCTACGACCAAAACAGTCACGAACCGATTACGCTGCGATCGCTCGGGGGATCGGCGGACGGACGGGGGGCGTCCACACCTCACCCTCTCGGAGCCCCTCTTGGTCAAGATCCTGCGCGCCCTGCTGTGCGCGCTTCTCACCGTCGTCGCCCTGGTCGCGGCGACGCCCGGGGCGTCTGCCGCCCCGCCCACCGCCGCCTACGCGGGCACAGCGATCGGCGACGTCGCGAACGTCAGCCTCGACGTGGGAGCCATCGACTTCACCGGCGCCCGGCTCGCCAACAGCGAGGCCAGGACGGACAACCCGCCGCCGACCGCTGTGTCCAGGTCCCGCAACCTGGCCGCCACGGTCGCTGGCTTCGGTGCCACCGTCGCCACGAGGCAGCTGACGGGTCCGCCCAGCGCCGGACCGACGACCCGGACTCTGGTGGCCGCCAACGCGCTCGGCATCAGCAGCGGGATCATCACCTCGGTCAACGAGGTCAACGTCGCGGGCCCGGGTAACTGCGCCGCCGATGGCCCGGCCGCACAGACCACCACGACCACGGCGGGCCTGAGCGTCGCACCGGCCGGCCCGGGCGCCATCCTCACCACCGAGGACAGCTCGGTGACCACGACCACCGGCCTGGTCTCCACGGGCGGCAACGGGCTCAACCGTCGCGTGGAGAGCGAGGCGGTCGGGACCCTGGGTGACGTCAGCCTGTTCGGCGGGGACGTCGAGATCGAGGTCGCCGGCGATGCCACGCTGAACGCCTACGCCGACGGCACCGACGGCGGTGCGGTCGTGGACTACGACGCCCCGGTCGTGACCGTCACCGTCGGTGGTGCTCCTGCCGTCACCGTCGAGGTCGGCGGCACCCAGACCTTCACCGTCGCGGGCGTCGGTACGGTCACGGTGACGGTCAACGAACCGGACACGACCGTGGCGGCAGACGGGACCAGCGCCGAGTCTGAGGTTGCCGTCGTCTCCCTCGGGATCGACCTCGGTGCCGGGGGAGCGCTGGGCACCGCGACGATCGACCTGCTGCCGCTGTCGGTCTCGGCCGAGGTGTCCGAGGGCGGGGTCGACTGCCCGCCGCGGGCGCCGACCGTCACTGCCCCGGCCGACGGCGCGGTGATCCGCGACGATACGCCGACCTACCGGGGCCGCGGCATCCCGGGAGCGACCATCGAGCTCACGGTGGACGGGGAGGTCCTCGCGGACGACATCGTGGTGGACGGGAACGGGAACTTCCGCTTCACCCAGCCCGGCCCCGGCCTGACCGATGGTCCGCACACGGTGTCGGCCACCCAGTCGGTGAACGGCGTCGAGTCGGCGCGGTCGAACGTGAACAGGTTCGTCGTCGACACCGACGTGCCCGACGCTCCGGTGATCACCTCTCCGGAGGATGGTGACACGCTGACCGACAACACCCCGACGGTGACGGGCACCGGCGAGC
>CAXTVE010000250.1:3296-5152 GCA_964247485.1 uncultured Propionibacteriaceae bacterium | reverse complement strand
CCCCCGTTCCGCGAGATCAGGGTCGAAAACTCGCCACTGGTGGAGTTTTCTCCCCAGGGCAGGCCGCGAGTGACCGGCCGGCTGGCGGGCAAGGTCGCACTGATCACCGGGGTGGGCGGCGGCATCGGCGCGACGGCGGCGGCCATGTTCGCCGCCGAGGGCGCCCGGGTGGTGGGCTGCGACCTCGACGCGGCGAGCGCCCGGCGTACGGAGGTGGCGGTGTCGTCCGCGGGCGGCGAGATCACCGTGATGGGCGGGGTCGATCTCGGGGACGCGGACCAGGCCCGGGCGTGGGTGGACGAGGCGGTGACCGCGTACGACGGCATCGACGTGCTCTACAACAACGCCTCCACCCAGCGCTTCGGTGCGCTGGACGAGCTGAGCGTCGCTGACTGGGACTTCACGATGCGCAACGAGCTGGACCTCGTCTACTACACGGTTCGGGCGGCCTGGCCGCACCTCAAGGCGTACGGGGGCGGGTCGATCATCAACGTCGGCTCGATCGCCGCGCTGCGCGGGGTGGAGTTCATGCCGCAGAACGCGCACAGCGCGGCCAAGGGCGGTGTGCTCGCCCTGCCCCTGCAGCTGGTCGTCGAGGGCGGGCCGTACGGGATCCGGGCCAACGTGATCAGCCCCGGGCTGGTCGAGACGCCCAACACCGCGCCGATGCTCGCCGACCCGCCCGAGCGGATGCGCCGGGTGGTGCTGGACCGCATCCCGCTGGGCCGGCACGGCCGGCCGGCCGACATCGTGCACGCCGCGATCTACCTGGCCTCGGACGAGTCCGGCTGGGTCAGCGGCGCCAACCTCGTCATCGACGGCGGCGGCTCGACCCTCGGCTGACTTCCCCGCACCACCCCGACGAAGGAGATACCTCATGTCCCACCTGAACGAGTTCGGCATCACCCACCTGCGCCATGTCGACCTCGCCGTGCCCGACTACGAGACCCAGCGCACGTTCTACAAGGACACCTGGGGCCTGACCGAGATGGCGACCGACGGGGACCTGTCCTACCTTGCCGCCGAGGGCTCGCCGGAGCAGTACATCATCCGGCTGCGCAAGGACACTGACAAGCGGCTGGACCTCATCTCGTTCGGCGCCACCGACGAGGCCGCGGTGGACGCGCTGGCCGCCAAGCTGGGCAGCCAGGACGTCCGGCTGGTGGCCGAGCCGGACGTCCTGCAGACCGCGGGCGGCGGCTACGGGTTCCGGTTCTTCGACGTGGACGGCCGGACGATCGAGATCTCCACCGGCGTGGAGACCCGGCAGCACCGGCCGATCGAGGAGGGCGAGGCCATCCCGGTGCGCATCTCGCACGCGGTGATGAACGCTGGTGATCCCAACGTCACCAAGGACTGGTACGAGAAGTACCTCGGCTTCAAGCTGAGCGACAGCCTGTGGAGCGAGCACATGGGCGAGATGATGCACTTCATGCGGTGCAACGACTGGCACCACAGCCTGGCCATCGCGCGGGGCCCGCACACCTCGGTGCACCACGTCTCGTTCGAGATGCGCGGGGTCGACGAGTACATGCGCGGCACCGGCCGGGTGATGCGGGCGGGGATCAAGAAGGTGTGGGGGCCGGGGCGTCACCTGGCCGGCAACAACACGTTCTCCTACTTCCTTGACCCGAGCGGCAACACGATGGAGTACACGACCGAGCTGGAGAAGCTGGAGACCGACCAGTGGCACCCGACCCTCTACGACATCGCCGACCCGGCCACCCAGGACCAGTGGGGCACGGCCAACCCGATGAGTGAGTTCGTGGCCCGGGAGAGCTTCAACGATGTGGACAAGGGCGTCTTCGTCGCCCCGCCGGTCTGAGTCCGTGGCCGATTCGGCACCGCCCGGGCGG
>CAXTVE010000250.1:0-3286 GCA_964247485.1 uncultured Propionibacteriaceae bacterium | reverse complement strand
GGCAAGGTCGTGGTGGTCACCGGGGCCGCCCGCGGCCAGGGGGCGGCGGAGGCGCGGGCCCTGGCCGATGCGGGGGCGACCGTGGTGGCGACCGACGTGCTGCCCTTCGACGACGCGGACGGTCAGGGTGTGGTCCAGCGGCCGCTCGACGTCACCGACGCGGCTGGCTGGGGTGAGTTGGCCGACTGGCTGCGCGGCGCGTACGGGCGGGTGGACGCGCTGGTCAACAACGCCGGGATCGCGTCCCGCGGCCGGCTGCCGCACGTCGACCTGGACTCCTGGCGGCGCACGTTCGAGGTCAACGTCACGGGTCCGCTGCTGGGCATCCAGGCGCTGGTGCCGCTGATGCCGGTCGGCTCGTCGATCGTGAACGTGTGCTCGGTCGCCGCGCTGTCCGGCCACGTCGCCGCGGCGTACACGGCCTCCAAGTGGGCACTGCGCGGGCTGTCCCGGACGGCCTCGCTGGAGCTGGGCGCCCGCGGCATCCGGGTCAACGCGGTGATGCCCGGGCTGATCGAGACCCCGCTGATGGAGTCGGCGTCGCCGGCCTTCCGGGGGGCGGCGCTGGCCGAGATCCCGCTCGGGCGCACCGGGTCGGTCGCCGACATCGCGCCGCTGATGGTGTTCCTGGTGTCGGACGAGTCGGCCTACCTGAGCGGGGCCGAGATCGCCGTCGACGGCGGGCTCACCGGACACGGCTCCCACAAGGGCATCGCGGATGCCATCGCCCCGGCGGTACCGGTATGAGGCTCGTGACCGCGGAGGCCGGCGGAGCGGTGTTCGGGGCCGTGGTCGAGGGCGACCAGGTCCATCCGTTGCCGGACGCGCTGAGCGTGGACGACCTGGTCCGGTCGGGGCTGGACCGGGCGCTCGAGGTCGGCGCCGCGGCTGTCCGGGAGCGTCCGGTGCCGCTGGCGGACGTCCGCCTGCGGGCGCCGCTGCGCCCGGCCAGCGTCCGCGACTTCGTCACCTTCGAGTCCCACGTGGTCGGGGTCCGCCGCAGCATCGACAACGCGGAGGGCGTGCCCGAGGCGTGGTACGACGCCCCGACCTTCTACTTCACCAACCCGCACGCGATCGTCGGTCCGGACGCCGACGTACGCCGACCCTGGGGCTGCGCCGCGCTGGACTTCGAGCTCGAGGTGGCTGCCGTGGCCGGGGCGTCCGGCACCTCGCTGACCGAGGACCAGGCGCGGGCGGCGATCTTCGGCTACACGATCCTGAACGACTGGTCGGCCCGGGACATCCAGAGCCGCGAGATGAAGACCGGTCTCGGCCCGGCCAAGGGCAAGGACTTCTGCACCTCGATCGGTCCCTGGCTGGTCACCGCCGACGAGCTGACGGATGCCCACGACGAGGACGGCTTCCTGGAGTTGGAGGGCACGGTCTCGGTGAACGGGCGCGAGGTCGGTCGCGACCGGCTGAGCCACATGGGCTGGACCTTCGCGACCATGGTCGCCTACGCGTCCCGGGACTCCCTGGTGCTGGCGGGCGACGTGCTGGCATCCGGCACCACGGGCGGCGGTGGCTGCCTGGCCGAGCTCTGGGGCCGGAACGGCCGCCAGGACCCGCCGCCGCTGCAGCCCGGTGACGTCGTCTCGGTCACCGTCGACCGGCTCGGCACCCTGACCAATGCGGTGGTCGAGGAGACCCCCGTGCCACCTCTCACCCCGTTCCGGGGACAGAAAGTGAGCACCTGATGTTCGAGTA
Organism: uncultured Propionibacteriaceae bacterium; assembly: GCA_964247485.1. Classification (GTDB taxonomy): domain Bacteria; phylum Actinomycetota; class Actinomycetes; order Propionibacteriales; family Propionibacteriaceae; genus Microlunatus. The sequence goes on along the minus strand of CAXTVE010000250.1, from coordinate 1,576 downwards.
CTTCCCGGGCAACTACATCTGGAACCTCGGGGTGGTCGCCACCCTGAACAGCGGCGGCACCATCGACGAGGTGGACCGGGCCTGCCGGCCGATCCGTGACCTGGCGGGTCAAGGCTCCGACGTCGGGACCAAGGAGTTCATGGCGTCGTGGCGCAAGGTCGCGGACCAGGTGGAGGAACAGGCCGCCGAGGCGGAGAAGGTGGGGCACCTGCGTACGGCGGGGCAGAAGTACCTGCGCGCGGCGGCCTACCTGTGCCAGGCCGAGCGGATGCTGAGCAACTCCTCGCCCGAGCGGGTGCCGACCTACACGCACTGCCTGGAGCTGATGGAGCGCTCCTTCGAACTGATCGACCCGGCCACCACCCGGGTCCAGATCCCCTTTGAGGGGACCACGCTGCCGGCGTACTTCACCAACGCCTCGAGGGGCGGTGAACGGGTGCCGGTGATGATCATGTGGAACGGCCTGGACTCGACCAAGGAGCACATGTACACCTCCGGCTGGCCGTCCGAGATGGCGGCGCGGGGGATCTCGGTGCTGCAGGTCGACTGTCCCGGGTCGGGCGAGGCGCTGCGGCTGCAGGGGCTGACCTCGCGGGTGGAGAGCGAGGACTGGGCGACGGCCTGCGTCGACTACCTGCTGGACCGCGCCGACGTACGCGCGGACCGGATCGGCCTGGTCGGCTGGTCGCTCGGCGGCTACTACGTGCCGCGGGCCGCGGCGTTCGAGCACCGGCTCGCGCTGGCGGTGGCCTGGGGGGCGAACCACAACTGGGGCGAGGTGCAGAAGAGGCGGCTGGAGCGCGAGGGGGAGAACCCGGTTCCGCACTACTGGGAGCACGTGCTGTGGGTGTGGGGCGAGACCGACGTCGACACCTTCATCGCCAAGGCGGAGCGGATCAACCTGAACGGGGTGGTGGAGCGCATCACCTGTCCGTTCCTGATCACTCACGGCACCAACGACCGGCAGATCAACGTGGCCTACGCGCACCAGTCCTTCGAGCAGGCGACGAGTGCCGCCAAGAAAGAGCTGCGGCTGTTCACGCCGGAGGAGGGGGCGACCGAGCACTGCGGGTTGGACCACCTGCCCCATGTCGGCGCCTTCACCGCCGACTGGATCGAGGACACCTTGGCCGAGCTCGACGCTGCCGGGTGAGTCGGCTCGACGGTCGCGTCGCCCTGATCACGGGCACGGCCGGCGGCCAGGGGGCGGTCGCCGCTGAGCTGTTCGCGGCCGAGGGCGCCGTGGTCGTGGGTTGCGACATCCAGGCGGTGCCGGGCACTGCGCAGGTCGACCTGACCGACGAGCAGGCCGTACGCCGCGGGGTCGACGGCGCGGCCGCCGAGCACGGCCGGATCGACATCCTCTACGCGAACGCCGGTGCGACCCGGTTCAACCCGGTCGAGGCGGTGTCGGCCGACGAGTGGGACTTCGTGCTGCGGCACGAGCTCGACGTGGTGTTCTTCCCGGTCAAGTACGCCTGGCCACACCTGAGGCGCTCCGGGAACGCGGCCGTCGTGCTGGTCGGGTCGACGGCCGGCCTGACCGGCTCGATGACCAACGGGCGGGTGGCGCACT
>CAXTVE010000249.1:0-5172 GCA_964247485.1 uncultured Propionibacteriaceae bacterium | reverse complement strand
CCATCACCACCTCGCCGCCCGCCGCCGCCAGGTTGGCCGCCACCTCGCAGCCGATGAACCCCGAGCCGATGACCACCACGCGCCCCGGCGGCCGCTCGGCCAGTGCCCGCCGCCGGGCGCCGCTGGCCCGGTCGCGGACGTAGATCAGCGCCGGGGCGTCGCCGCCCGGCACCGGCAGGTGCTTGGGCCGCGACCCGGTGGCGAGCACCAGATCCCGGTACGCCAGCGACGACCCGTCGGCCAGCGTCACCTCCCGGGCCGACCGGTCCAGGCCCGTCACCTCGGCGCCCAGCCGCAGTTCGACCCCGTGCTCGGCGAACCACTCCTCCTCGGCCAGCCAGATCTCGTCCAGCGCGATCTCGCCCCGCAGGTAGTCCTTGGTCAGCGGCGGCCGGTTGTACGGCGGGTCGGGGTCCGCGCTGACCAGGGTCACCGGCGTCTGGCGATCGATCTCCCGGAACGCCCGCACGGCCTCCAGCCCACCGGGCCCGGTGCCCACCACGACCAGACCGCTCACGCCATCCCCCTCGTCCGTCTCCGCCGGTGCACCCGCCGGCACCAGGTCGGCGGTCACGGCCGCCGCTCCGGGTCGCCGAGCAGGAACGCGTCGCTGTCCGGGTTGTGCTGCGCCGCGTAGAGCTCCAGGTCGGCGATCGTGTGACCGAGCGCCTCGTCCAGCGCGAGCCCGGGCGGCCCGGTGACCAGCCGGGCCTCGGCGATGATCCGTCGCACGGCCTCGGCGACGACCGAGCGGGTCTCGGCGGCCAGCGCCGCGAGGTCCAGGCCCGGATCGCCCAGGTCGATCTCGTCGAGCAGCCGGGCGGTGCCGCGGACGGCCAGGGCGGCCCCGGCCAGGTCCACCCGGATCCGGCCGAGTCGCATCTGCTGCGCCGAGCTCGGCTGGTCGTGCCGCCGGTGCAGCAGGTCGGCCACCCGGGCCGCGCCGCCGACCCAGCAGGCCGCCACGCCGACCCCACCGGGGAAGAAGCCCGGCCGGGACAGGTAGAAGTTGTCCGGCCCGACCACGGCGTCCGGTCCCGCCGACCGCCCGGACAGGCTGACCTGGTGGGTCCGGCTCGCCGCCATCGTCTCGGTCCGCCAGACGGTGGTGTCCACCGGTACGCCGTCCAGGTCGAGGTCGACCAGCACATGGGTGTCCTCGGTCAGCCACACCGGGACCAGCGCCCGGTCCAGCAGGCCGGCCCCGGACGCGAAGGCCAGCGGCCCGTCCAGGGTCACCGAACCGTCAGCCTCCCGGACCCCGTGCACGCCGGCGTGCTGCGACCGGGATGCCCACACCCCGTAGAGCACGCCCCGCTGCGCCTTCCGCTCGGCCTGGCCCAGGATCCGCAGCGCGTCCGCGTGGCCCTCGGCCAGCCGGGCCAGCGGGATGTCGGTCCGCCCGAGCCCGAACAGGTCCTCGACCAGCTCGGACCAGGTCCGCCCGGCCCAGTCGCGCGGCGCCGTCAGCTCGTGCAGCACCACCCGCTGCGCGTCGACCTCCGGCCGGTTCCGGGAGTAGCCGTCGGGCAGCGACTCGAGGTTCGGCAGCGGCGCGGTGACCGTCAGCGGGCTCATCAGGCCGCGGCCGCGTGGTCGGCCCGGAGTCGAGATATGTGCATCCCCTGATCATGCGGGTGGCCCTGGGACGCCACCCACCCGGGTGGGTGATCAGCGGCGAACCTGGTCGACCGGTCTACAACTCTCTAGCGTCGTCTACCGCGACCGGATCCGGTGCTGGACCACCCCGGACGGACCGACCTTGCCGGCGTCGACGCCGTGACCGGCGCAGCTGGGAGGGCGCCGGCGTTGACCTGATCGCGAAGCCGCCCGGGCCGACACCGAGGCGACGGCCCTGCGCCTGCTGCGGGAGGCGGCAGACTGAGCGCGTGACCACGACGACCGCGCTCAGTGCGCGGCTGCGGGTCGGCTACGCCTCCGGCGGCATCGCCACCGGCGCGTTCGGCACCGTCCCCGGTCTGCTGCTGCTGCCCTACCTGACCGACTCGCTCGGCATCTCCGCCCTGCTGGCCGGGCTGATCGTGTTCCTGCCCAAGGCCTGGGACGTGGTGCTCAACCCGATCACGGGCCGGGTCAGCGACCGGATGGCCACCACCCGCGGCACCCGGCGCCCGTTCCTGCTCGTCGGCGGGATCGGGCTGGCCATCGGGTTCGTGCTGCTCTTCGCCGGGCCGACGGCGCCACCGCGGCTCGCCGGGGTCTGGGTCGTGGCCGCCTTCCTGCTCTGCGCCACCGCGTACTCGATCTTCCAGGTGCCCTACGTCGCCCTGCCCGCGGAGCTGACCCGCGACTACGCCGAGCGCACCCGGCTGCTCACCTGGCGGGTCGCCATCCTGGCCGTGGCCATCCTGCTCAGCGGGGCGACCGCGCCGCTGATCCGCACCCTGGCCGGCTATCCGGCGATGGCGGTGTTCGTGGCCGCCCTGATCCTGGTCGGGACCTTCGGCGCGTACGCGGGGACGGCCGGGGTGCCCGCGGTCATCGTCCCGGCACCGTCGGGTGGGTTCGGAGTCCAGCTGGCCGCGGCCGTCCGGGTTCCCGACTTCCGCGCGCTGCTGATCACGTTCGGGGTGCAGGCCCTGGCCATCGGCTGCCTGCTGGCGGGAGTGGACTATGTGGCCCGGGTGGTGCTCGGGCAGGCCGGCGCGTCGGCGGTGCTGTTCGCCTGTTTCGTCGGGCCGGCCCTGCTGGTCACCCCGGTCTGGCAGCGGCTGGCCGACCGCTGGGGCAAGCAGCGGGGCTACCGGGTCGCGTCGGTCGTGCTGGCCCTGGGCTGCACCGGACTGGTGCTGGCCGCGTACGCCCCGGTGGTGCTGGTCTACGTGGTGGCCGCTGTGACCGGCATCGGCTACGCCGGGGCGCAGCTGTTCCCGCTGGCCATGCTGCCCGACACCGCCGCACACGACGCCCGGGTGACCGGGGAGAACCGGGTTGGCGTGTTCACCGGGGTGTGGACGGCGGTCGAGACCCTCGGGCTGGCGCTGGGGCCCGCGGTGTTCGCGATGGTGCTGGCGCTGGGCGGCTACCGTTCCTCCACCGGCGCCGAGGTGACGGCCCAGCCGGCGTCGGCGGAGACGGCGATCACGCTGGGGTTCTCGATCATCCCGGCGGTGCTGGTGGTGCTCAGCCTGATCGCGCTGCGCGGCTACCGGCTGACGAAGGAGGAGGTCTCGTGATGGATGCCGAGCAGATTCGCGGGGCGTGGGAGGCGCTGCGGCAGCACGATCTGCCGACCCACGGGGGGCGGACGCTGGCCTACGTCTACGACTCGGGCCTGGCCGAGGCCGACGCGCTGGGGCGCGAGGCGCTCGCCGCGTACGGATCGACGAACGCGCTCGACCCCACCGCGTTCCCCTCGCTGCTGCGGATGGAGCAGGACCTGATCGCCGAGGCGGCCGGGCTGCTCGACGGGCCGCCCGGGACCGTCGGCACGGTGACCTCCGGCGGCACCGAGTCGATCCTGCTGGCCGTGCAGGCGGCCCGGGACGCGCACCCCGGGATCGCGCGGCCGGCCATGGTGCTGCCGACCTCGGCGCACGGGGCGTTTCACAAGGCGGCGCACTACTTCGGCGTACGCCCGGTGTTCGTCGCCGTGGACCCGGAGACGGGGCGGGCCGTGCCGTCGGCGATGAGCGCGGCGATCACCGACGACACCGTGCTGGTGGTGGCGTCGGCGCCGTCGTACGCGCACGGGGTGGTGGATCCGGTGACCCAGATCGCGACGATCGCGCAGGCCGCGGGGGTGCGCTGCCACGTGGACGCCTGCATCGGCGGCTGGCTGCTGCCGTTCCTGCGGCGCGACGACCCGGAACTGCCGGCGTTCTCCTTCCTGGTGCCGGGGGTGACGAGCATCTCGGTGGACCTGCACAAGTACGGCTACACGCCGAAGGGGGTCTCGCTGCTGCTGCACCGGGATGCAGCGCTGCGGCGGCCGCAGCTCTTCGCGACCGCCGCCTGGCCGGGCTACACCATGATCAACTCGACGATGCAGTCGACCAAGTCGGGCGGGCCGCTCGCCGCGGCGTGGGCGGTGACCCGGCTGATCGGGGACGCGGGCTACTGGGAGCTGGCGCGGCGGGTGCTGGCCGGCCAGCGGGCGCTGGCCGACGCGGTGAACCAGACCTTCGACCATCTGCGGGTGCTGGTGCCGCCGGACGTCTCGCTCGTCGCGCTGGCGGCTGGTCCCGAGCTCGACGTGTTCACCGTGTGCGACGAGCTGCTCGCCCGGGGGTGGTACGCGCAGCCGCAGCTGTCCTTCGGCCCGTTCCCGGCGACGCTGCACGTCTCGATCAGCCCGGCGACCGAGATCGAGGAGTTCATCGACGCCCTGCGGGGGGCGGAGAAATCAGCGGCCTCGGTCGGGCCGGTGGTCGTCGACCCGGCGATCGCGGGGATGCTGGGCGAGGTCGACCCGGCCGCGCTGGACGACGCCGGCTTCGACCAGCTGCTGGCCCTGGCCGGGCTGGGCGACGGTCGCGGCGGGCTGGTCCTGCCGGAGCGGATGGCCCCGGTCAACGCGCTGCTCGACGCCGCCCCGACCGGCGTCCGGGAGCTGCTGGTGGCGACCTTCTACGACCGCCTGTCCCGCCCGGCCGAATGAGCCGTCAGCGGCGGTCGTCGGCGTCGCCGTAGGCGAGGGTCTGCTGGTCGGCGAGGTCGGCCTCGTTGACCTCGGACGGGACGTCGCCGCCCCTGTGCGTCGAGCGCGATCCGGCCTTGCGGACCTCCTCGGTGTCGACCCCCTGCTCGGCCCAGTCGGCCTCGGGGACATCGGCGGGCAGGGACTCGGCGTCGGGCGTGCTCACGGCCTATCTCTATCACCCCGGTGGTCCGGGATTAATCAGTTGCGGGGGTCGAGCCCGGCCCCTAACGTCTTCTCCGGTCGCGCAGTCGGCGCGGTCCCGACGTCCTCGGAAGGAGGTGCTGACAACGTGATCGTGATCCCGAAGCCGATCAGCGGCACCTCCGGCGTCTTCGCCTGAGCGCTCGGCGCTGATCCCGCCCCGTCCGGGGCCTGTCACCCTGCTCAACCTCTCCGAGGAGTGTTCTGTCATGTTCCAGTACGTCCAGCTCAGCCAGGGGACCCGCAGCCGGGTCGCGGCCGAGCGGTACGCGCAGGTGAGCGCGGCCGCGGCGGCCAGGGCCGCGGGC
>CAXTVE010000248.1:0-5248 GCA_964247485.1 uncultured Propionibacteriaceae bacterium | reverse complement strand
GCGCGGGTCCAGCGAGCCGGGGGCCGGGTGGGCGCGCAGGCCGGCCGTCCAGGTGGCGTCTCGGCCCACGGCCTCGGCGACCTCCGCAACGGTCGGCGCGCGGCCCAGGGTCTGGGCCAGCTCGACCTCCATGCCGCGAGCGGACCGCAGCTGCTCGGCCCGGCTGGTCGGCAGGTTCAGGGCGCCGAACTGGCGGGCCGCGGTGCCGCAGACGTAGGCCCGGATCCAGAACAGGGCGTAGGTGGAGAACCGGAAACCCCGGGCGTGGTCGAAGCGGGCGACCGCCGTGATCAGGCCGACGCAGCCCTCCTGGTAGAGGTCGGCCTCGGCGAGACGGGTGCGGATCGCCACCTGCCGGGCCACCATCCGCACGAGCCGCAGGTTGGCGTGGATGAACCGCTGGCGGGCCCGCTCGCCCTGCTCGGCGATCAGCCGCAGCTCCGTGTCGGTGGCGTCGGCCCAGCCGGCCCGGGCGTCCAGGGCCTCCCCGGCGAGCAGCCCGGCCTCGATCTCGCGTTGCCTCTCGACCACCTCGGCAGGGGTCAGCAGCGTCTGGTCGTCATCGGTGGGTGTCATGCCGACACGATGCGAGCGTCGACGTCAAGCCCGGAAGGGGGCCTGACGTGATCTGTGGATAACTTCTGAGCCCCGGCGACGGTCAGCGGGTGGCGAGGAAGTCCAGCACCCGGCCGAGCATCAGGGCCGTCACCTCGGGGTCGTACGCGGGGAGCGAGCGGTCCATGAACAGGTGCTGGTCGCCGGGGTAGAGGAACATCTCCCCGTCCGCGGCGGCCTCGACCAGGGCGGTCGCGGCGGGCAGGTCCCACCCGTTGTTGAACTCGGGGTCGTCGGCCATCCCGTGCACCCGGACAGGCACCTCGGCGGGCCAGGACGGCCCGAACTCCCCTGGCTTGAAGCCGCCGGCGAAGAGCAGCAGGCCGCGAGCGCCGGGCCGGGTCTGGGCGAGCTTCTGCGCGGGCGGGACACCGAGCGAGATGCCCGCGTACACCAGCGCCTCGGGCAGGCCGTCGGCCGCCCGGACACCGGCCTCGGTGACCTGGTCGAACCCGAGCTCCTTCGCGTGGGCCACGCCCTCATCCAGGTCGTCGAACGTACGCCCCGCGTACAGGTCCGGGGTGTGCACGGTGTGCCCGGCCGCGCGCAGCTCGTCGGCGAGGGCGACGACACCGGCCGTCAGCCCCTGGGCGTGGTGGAAGAACAGAACCTCAGCCATGGGCCGAGACCCTACCGAGTCAGTCGACGGCGCCGATGCTGCGGGTGTGCAGCTCCTTGCCCTTGGCCTCCAGCACCACCAGCTCGGAGAACATCTGGTTGTACTTCTGCCGCGCCTCCACGGGGTTGGTGCGCTGCAGCCGGGACTTCAGGCCGGCGATCGCCCGCTTGACGGTCAGCAGCTGCAGCATCGCCGTGTTGGCCACGACCAGCCGGGGCGTCACCGCACCCCGCATCTGCGGCGGCTCCACGGCCAGGGCGGCGACCAGGGTTCGCACCTGGTCGCTCGCGCTCGTCTCGGTCACCCGGTGCACCCAGTCGGCCGGGGTGCTGGTCGGGTCCACCATGGGAGAGCCGTGGGTGCCGGCCTGCGCGATCGCCGCGAAGACCGCCGCGTACGCCGGGTGGGTGAAGTCGCCGATCGTCACCCCGTTCCAGTCCGGCGCGAACAGCTCCGGGTTCTGGATCATCAGCTTGGTGGTCTCCCGCTCCGTGGCCAGCAGCCGGTCACGGGGGTGCGGCATCGGGACGCCGGCGGGCGCCTCCGGCTCCGGCTCGTCCGGCGGCGGCTCGGCGGCAGAACGGCGGGACCGGGAGGCGGCGCGCATCACCTCCGCGCGCACCTCCTCCATCTCCATGCCGAGCATCCCGGCCAGCTCGCGCACATAGCCGGACACCAGCCCGGCGTCCCGGATGCTGGCCACCAGCGGCGCCGTGGCCCGCAGGGCGGCCAGCTGCCCGTCGGCCCGCTCGAGGTCGTGCTGCCGCAGTAGGTTGCCCATCACGAACCGGTAGAGCGGCAGCCGCCGGGCGACCAGCTCCCGGACCGCGGCGTCGCCCTGCTGCAGCCGCAGGTCGCAGGGGTCGAGCCCGGAAGGCTCGATCGCGACGTAGGTCTGACTGACGAAGTTCTGGTCACCGGCGAAGACCTTGAGGGCCGCCGCCTGGCCCGCCGCGTCGCCGTCGAAGGTGAAGATCACCTCGCTGCGGAACGCGTCGTGGTCCCCCATCAATCGGCGCAGCAGCCGCGAGTGGTCGTCACCGAACGCGGTGCCGCACACCGCCACCGCGGTCTCCACCCCGGACAGGTGCGCCGCCATCACGTCGGTGTAGCCCTCGACGACCACCGCCTGGCTCGTCTTGCTGATCGCCGTGCGGGCCAGGTCGAGCCCGTAGAGCACGTGCGACTTCTTGTAGAGCACCGTCTCGGGGGTGTTGATGTACTTCGCCGGCATCCGGTCGTCGTCGAACAGCCGGCGCGCGCCGAAGCCCAGCACCTGGCGGCCGGAGTCCCGGATCGGCCACAGGGCGCGGGCCTGGAAGAAGTCGTAGCCCTGCTCGCGGGCCAGGCCCGCGGCCACCAGCTCCCGGTCGGCGAACCCACGCCCGCGCAGGTGCCGGAGCAGCGCCCGGCCGTCCTTGGGCGCGTAGCCGACCCCGAAGCGCTCGGCCGCCGCCCGGTCGAAGCCGCGCTGGCTCAGGAACTGCCGGGCCACCTGCCCCTCGGGCTCCGCGAGCTGCTCGGCGTAGAACTCCGCGGCCTGCCGGAGTGCCTCGACCAGCCGCATCCGGACGCCGGGCTCGGTCCGTGGTCCGTCGCCGTCGGTGTAGCGCAGCTGGATGCCGACCTTGTCGGCCAGCCGCTCGATCGCCTCGACGAAGGACAGGTGCTCGATCCGCTGCAGGAAGTCGATCACGTCGCCGCCCTCGCCGCAGGACCCGAAGCAGTACCAGAAGCCGCGCGACGGGGTGACCTGGAAGCTCGGGGTCTTCTCGTCGTGGAAGGGGCACAGCCCCTTCATGGTGCCGCCGGTGCTGCGCAGGGTGACGTAGGACCCGACGATCTCCTCGATCCGGGCCCGCTCCCGGACGGTGGCGATGTCCTCCTCGTTGATCCGCCCGGCCACGGTTGGGAGTGTATGTGGCGGCCCGGCGAACCGACGCGACTACCGTCGAAGGTGTGAACGAGCGCGCGGTGCCCTGGCTGGTCTTCGACGGCGACTGCGGCTTCTGCACCACCAGTGCCACCTGGGTCGCGGCCCGGCTGCACCGCCCGCTGGGCCCCGACGCCGAGGTGCGGCCATGGCAGTTCACCGACCTGGCCGCGGTCGGGACCACGCCGGAGCGGGCCCAGCAGGAGGTGCTGTGGGTCCCGGTCCACGGCGAGGTCCTCGGCGGCGCGGCGGCCTTTGCCGCCTGGCTGCGCTTCCGGGGCGGTCCGTACGCGGTCGTCGGGCAGGCCATGGGCCTCCCGGGGGTGCGGTCGGTGGCCGCGGCCGTCTACCGGCTCATCGCCCGCAACCGTTCCCGGCTCCCGGGCGGCACGCCGGCCTGCGCACTCCCGCCGCCGGCGGAGCGATTGAGCCCCGCCGAGCGGAACGCGCAATGACCGAGCTGCGCGACTACGACCAGTGGCACCGGCAGTACGACGACCCGGCGTCCGACCTGTCCTGGCGGTTGCGTCGGGTGCAGGCTGAGCTGGGCGCGGCGCTGGACCGGACGTCAGGCCCGGTTCGCATCCTCAGCGCCTGCGCCGGCGACGGCCGCGATGTGGTCGAGGTGCTGCGCGACCGGGCGGACGCGCACCGGGTCTCGGCCGTCCTGGTCGAGCTGCATCCGGTGATCGCCCAGCGGGCCCGGGAAGCCGCAGCGACTGCCGGCCTGTCCGGCGTCGAGACCCGGGAGCGGGACGCCGGCCTGAGTGACGCGTACGCGGGTGCGGTTCCGGCCGACATCGTGCTGCTGGTCGGGATCATGGGCAACATCTCCGACCCCGACCTGTGGCGCCTGGTCGCCGTCAGCCCCCAGCTCTGCGCCCCGGGCGGCACCCTGATCTGGTCGCGCGGGCTGGACGGCAGCGACCGGAACGACCGGCTCCGGGACCGGTACGCCGCGACCGGTTTCGCCGAGCTGGCGTACGAGTCGAGCGGTGAGGTCGATGGTGCGGCCTTCGGGGTGGTCCGCTACGACGGCCCGTCGGTCCCGCTCGAACCGGGACAGCGGCTGTTCACCTTCATCCGCTGAGGCCCTGCGGCAGCCTCGCCGGGTCCCAGGCCAGCAGCTCGACCGCACGGTCGAAGGCGTAGCGGTCGGTCATGCCGGCCACATAGGTCACTGCTGCCCGGATCGCCGCCTCGCTCCCCGCCGCCCCGGCGGCCCGGTCGGGCAGGGTGTCGGGTCGCCCGGCGTAGTGCTCGACCAGGGCCCGCAGGACCTCGATCACCGCCCGGGACTGGGCCACCGAGGCCGGACGGACATAGATGCGCTCATAGTTGAACGAGCGCAGCCCGGCGAGGGCGGCGGCCTCGGCCGGCGGCATGCCGACCTCGCCGCGCTCGTCGATGCTCCGCACGACAGCGCGGACGAAGGTGTTCAGCTGCTCCCGCCGGGTCGCCCCGCAGACCTCCACCACCGCGGCCGGCAGCTCGGCCACGTCGACGATACCGGTGTGCACCGCGTCCTCCAGGTCATGGGCGCAGTAGGCGATCCGGTCCGCCCAGCTGACAATCTCCCCCTCGACGGTGGCCGGGGCCGGCCGCGACCAGGAGTGGTTGCGGATCCCGTCCAGGGTCTCCGCGCACAGGTTCAGCCCGGGCAGCACCACGTCCGCCCCCCACGGCCCATGGTCGTAGCCCTCCGCGATGAAGGCGTCGAAGGCGTCCTCGCTGGCGTGGCCGCCCGGCCCGTGACCACAGTCGTGGCCGAGCGCGATCGCCTCGGCCAGCGCGACGTTGACCCCGGCGGCCCGGGCGATCGAGGCGGCGACCTGGGCCACCTCCAGCGCGTGGGTCAGCCGGGTCCGCTGGTGGTCGGTCGGGTAGACCACGACCTGGGTCTTGCCGGCCAGCCGGCGGAAGGCGGTCGAGTGCACGATGCGGTCCCGGTCGCGCTCGAAGCAGGTCCGTTCGGCGTCCGGCTCCTCCGCCGCGGCCCGGGCCCCCGCCCCCCGCGACCGGGTGGCCCCGGGCCGCAGGTTCTCGGCTTCCCACTCCTCGCGCCGGACCCGGTCGACCAC
>CAXTVE010000247.1:0-5249 GCA_964247485.1 uncultured Propionibacteriaceae bacterium | reverse complement strand
CGATCAGACCGCACCGGCCGCATCCTCACCTGGGTTGCGTCGGGCTACACCCTGCTGGCGTTCGTCGGCGGCATCTTCATGATCGCCGGCGCGGGCCCCGAGCGGATCTGGATCGAGGCCTGGCGCGCCTTCACCTTCCCCGTCATCGCCGTGGCCTTCGCCACCCTCGCGCGCAGACCGCGCGATCTGCCCGGACTGTGGGAGGTACTTCTCGCCAGCAAGACCGCCCTGGTGGTCTTCTCCCTCTTCGTCGGCCACTACGCCGCCGAGGCCCGGCTGCACGGTCTGAACGACGTCCTGCTCATCGCGATGTTCGGCTCCGGCTACGTCCTCACCCGCGGCTGGCGAGCGTGGTCCCACCTCCGTCCGGGCGCGAGCTCGGGGCCGGCGTGAGCCCGGTGCCCCTGAGCCCACCAGGAGAGCCGGGCCCCCGAGCGCACGCCCTCGCCGGTGGCCCGGACTCCGGAACGGCTGAGCCCGCGGACCGCCCGTTCGCGGCTACGGTGGGGCGGGTGAGGTCCGCCACCACCTCTCACGCCGCCGGCAGGCCGCCCGCCGCCGCCGTCGATGTCCTGCTGGCTGCGGGGTGTGCCGCCGTGTCCACCGTCGACCTGGTGCTCACCAACCGGGCGCAGGTCACCGTGCCCGCCGTGCTGGCGATCGTGCTGATGGCGGCGCCGATCCTCCTCCGGCGTCGGCGGCCGGTGCTGGCGTTCCTGTCGTCCCTGGTGCTGATCTTCGGCGTGCTGAGCACGTCCGACATCTACACCACCATCGGCATCCCCGCGGTGATCTGCGCCTACGCGCTCGCAGCGGCGTACGGCCGCCGCGCGGCCGTCGCCGCGGCCCTGGGCACCATGCCGGTGGTGATCGTGATGTTGCAGGGCTATAGCCCGCACGCGGTGCTCGGCTGGGACACCGCGCGGAACCTCGCTCTGGTGGTGCTCCCGCTCGCGCTCGGAGTGGCGGCACACGAGCGGCGGGCCCACACCCAGGCCCTGGTCGACCGCGCCGACGCAGCGGAGCGCACCCGCGAGGAGGAGGCCCGGCGACGGGTGGGGGAAGAACGGTTGCGGATCGCCCGCGAGGTGCACGACGTGGTGGCCCACGCCATGGTCTCCATCAATGTCCAGGCAGGGGTCGGCGCACACCTGCTCCGGCGCAACCCCGCCGAAGCCGAGACGACACTGCGGGAGATCAAGAAGGTCAGTGGCGAGGCGCTCGGCGATCTGCGCTCGGTGCTCGAGCTCCTCCGCCCCGCCGAGGAGACCGGCCCGGTGGACGCCGGTTCTCACGACCCGTCCCCGCTGCGCCCGACCCCCGGGCTGGCCACGATCGGCGGTTTGGGCGAGCGGGCGCACGCCGCCGGCGTCGATCTGCACCTCGACGTCGATCCGGACGTCGCCACCCTGCCCGCCACCACCAGCGCGGTCGGCTACCGCATCGTCCAGGAAGCCCTCACCAACGTGATGCGGCACGCCGGCCCGACGTCCGCCCGGGTCCGCGTGACCCGCCACCCCGACTGTGTGCACATCGAGGTCGAGGACGAGGGGGGCGCACCACCCACCTCGCTGCACGGCTCCGGCACCGGCTCCGGACTGCGGGGCATGCACGAGCGGGCCGCGGCCATCGGGGGAGCAGTCGAGGCCGGCCCCCGCCCCCACGGCGGCTGGCGGGTCACTGCGGTGCTCCCGCTCGATCCGACCGCAGCCGCGGTGTCCTCGTGACCATCCGGGTCCTGCTGGCGGACGACCAGGCTCTCGTCCGGGCCGGGTTCCGGGCGCTCCTCGACGCCGAACCCGACCTCGAGGTGGTCGGCCAGGCCGTCGACGGAGCGGAGGCTGTCGACCTGGCCACCAGGCTGGTACCGGACGTCGTGCTGATGGACATCCGCATGCCCCGGCTCGACGGGCTCGAAGCCACGGGCCGGATCACCGGACAGCCCCACCTGGCCGGTACGCGGGTGGTGGTCCTGACGACCTTCGAGCTCGACGAGTACGTCTTCGGCGCCCTCCGGGCGGGAGCCTCCGGCTTCCTGCTGAAGGATGTCGAGCCCGCCGCGCTGATCGACGCGGTTCGTGTCGTGCACCGCGGTCAGGCGCTTCTCGCGCCCCAGGTCACCAAGCGGCTCATCGAGGCCTACGTCGCGACCGCGGGCCGCCCGGTGGAGCCACCCGAGACCCGAGCAGCCGCCGATGGGCGCCTGGCGCGCCTGACCCCGCGGGAGCGGGAGGTGCTCACCCTCGTCGGTCGCGGCCTGTCCAACCAGGAGATCGCGCAGCAGCTGTTCCTCTCCCCGCTCACGGCCAAGACCCACGTGTCCCGCCTGTTTCTCAAGCTCGGGGTCCGCGATCGCGCCCAGCTCGTCGTCACCGCGTACGAGACCGGCGCGATCAGCAGCTGACCCCGGACCGCGAGGGCACGGGAGGATGCCTCAGGCCACGGACGGCGGCTCGGTCAAGGGCAGCCGGACCTGGAAGCGGGTGTCGCCAGGGGACGACACCACCCTCAGGTCGCCGCCGTGCCGCTGGGTGACCACCCGGTAGGAGATGTCGAGTCCCAGGCCGGTCCCCTCGCCCACCGGCTTGGTGGTGAAGAACGGCTCGAAGATCTTGCCCTGCAGCTCCGTCGGCACCCCGGGGCCGGTGTCGCCGACCTCGACCAGCACGGACCCCCCCTCCAGCGCGGTCCGGACGGTCAGCGTGCCGCCGTCCGCCATGGCCCCGATCGCGTTGTCGATCAGGTTGGTCCAGACCTGGTTGAGCTCGGCCGGATGGGCGGGAACGAGCGGCAGTCCCTCGGCGTAGTCCTTGACCAGCGTGATCCGGCCCGACTCCTTGATCTTGTGGTGCAGCATCACCAGCGTGCTGTTCAGCCCGTCGCGCACGTCGACGTCCTGGTGGGCGGCCCGGTCCATCTGGGAGTACTGCTTCGCCGCGGCCACCAGCGTCGAGATGCGATCCGTGGAGTCCTCGATCTCGACCATCAGCTGCTCGGTCTCCAGGGCGTACGCGACCCAGTGGATCCCGTCACCCAGCAGCGCGTCCGGCAGCGTGTCGGCGATCTCGTCCAGCCCGTCGGTCCGGACGCCGGCCGCGACCAGGGCCGGCGCCAGGTCCCACCCGTTGTCGATGCCGTGGTCGTCCAGCCAGTCGGTCAGCTCGTCCTCGGCCTCGCCGACCTGGGTCGGGCTCAGCTTGTCGGCCTTGGCCATCCGCTCGACGGCGGTCTCCTGCAGCTCGGTCAGGGCGACCAGAGCCTCGGGGTCGATGTCAGCGGTGGCCAGGTGGGCGAGCTTGCGGCGCATCTTGCTGACCCGCTCGCGCAGGGTCGCGGTGGCCCGGACGGCCGCGGCGGCGGGGTTGTTCAGCTCGTGGGTCAGGCCCGCGGACAGCCGGCCCAGCGACAGCAGCCGCTCGCGCTGCCCGACGATGGTCTGGCTGGACCGCAGGCCCAGGGCCAGGCCCTCGAGCATGTGCATGGCCATCGGGAACCACTCCCGGATGTGGTTGCCGAACCCCTCGGCGTCGATCACCCAGAACGCGCAGTCGGTCACCGCCCGCACCGATGTCCGGTAGGGCTCCGGGCCGTCGCTCGCGACGAAGGCCTGGGTCGCGCCCGAGTAGACACCGCGCTGGTTGGTCCGGACGGTCTCCACCTCGGTGTTCTCCACCTGCCGGTGCATGGACAGGGTGCCGTCGAGCAGCACGTAGAAGCAGGTCGCCGGGTCGGCCTCGGCGTACACGGTGTCCCCGGCCGACCACTGCTGGACGTAGCCGTTCTCGCTCAACCAGCCGAGCTGCCCGGCGTCCAGCGACTCGAACAGGAACAGCTCGCTCAGCTCCTCCGGGCTCAGCCGCTGCTTCTCCGCCACCGCCATCACAGACCTCCTGCCAGGTAGCGGTGCACCAGCGTGACCGCCAGCGCGCCCTCGCCGACCGCCGAGGCGACCCGCTTGACCGACTGGGCGCGTACGTCGCCGGCCACGAAGACCCCCGGGATAGAGGACTCGAGCAGATAGGGGTCGCGGTCCAGGTCCCAGGTATCCGGGCGCTCGCCCCCGGCCATCAGGTCGGGCCCGGTGACCACGAAGCCGTTCCTGTCCCGGACCACCGTGTCCGGCAGCCAGTCGGTCAGGGGGGCGGCGCCGATGAACACGAAGAGGTACGCCGCGTCGACCACCTGCTGCCCACCGTCCCGCTCGACCAGGGTGACGCACTGCAGCCGATCCTGGCCGTCGCACTTGAGCACCGACGTGTTGAGTCGGACGTCGATGTTGTCGATGGCGGCGATCTGGTCGATCAGGTAGGACGACATCGAGCTGGCCAGCGAGTCGCCGCGGACGGCCAGCGTCACCCGCGCCGCGTGCCGGGCGAAGAACACCGCCGCCTGCCCGGCCGAGTTGGCACCGCCGACGATGATCACGTGCTGGTCGGCGCAGGCCGCGGCCTCGGTGGACGCGGAGCCGTAGTAGACGCCGCGGCCGACCAGGTCGTCGGCCCCGGAGGCCTCCAGATGCCGATAGCTGACGCCGGTGGCCAGCACCACCGCGTGCGAGCGGAGCACGCTGCCGTCGTCGAACGTGACCTCCCGGGCCGGCCCCTTCGCGGTCAGCGCGGTGACCGAGCGGGCGGTCAGCAGCTCCGCGCCGAAGCGCAGCGCCTGGCGCCGGGCCCGCTCGGTCAGCTGGCTGCCGGCCACCCCGTCGGGGAAGCCGAGGTAGTTCTCGATCCGCGAGCTCTGGCCGGCCTGGCCGCCGGCTGCGGCCCGCTCGACGATGACCGTCCGCAGCCCCTCCGAGGCCGCGTACACCCCCGCCCCGAGACCGGCCGGGCCGCCGCCGATGATCACCACGTCGTAGAACTCGCCGGTCGGGGTGGTGCTCAGCCCGACTGCGTTGGCCAGGTCGACCAGGCTGGGCTGGACCAGCGGCTCACCGTCGGAGGTGATCACGACCGGGACCTGGGTGGGGTCCGCCCCAGCCGCGGCCAGCAGCTTGGCCCCCTTGGGCTCGTCGACGTTGAGCCAGCGGTAGGACACCAGGTTGCGGGCCAGGAAGTCGCGCACCTCGTACGAGGCCGGGGACCAGGGGTGGCCGAGGATCTTGATGCCGTGCTCGGCGGTCTTGCCCTCGCCCTCCCGGCGCCAGGTCGCGAGCAGCTCGTCGACCACCGGGTAGAGCTTCTCCTCCGGTGGCTCCCACGGCTTGAGCAGGTAGTGGTCGACGTCGACGACGTTGATGGCGCGGA
>CAXTVE010000246.1:0-5273 GCA_964247485.1 uncultured Propionibacteriaceae bacterium | reverse complement strand
GAGGTGATCGGGCCCAAGGGCAAGGTGATCAACCAGATCCAGGACGACACCGGCGCCCAGATCTCCATCGAGGACGACGGCACCATCTACGTCGGTGCGGACTCCGGGGACAAGGCCGAGGCCGCGCGCGCGATGATCAACGCCATCGCCAACCCGACGATGCCGGAGCGGGGCGAGCGCTACCTGGGCACGGTGGTCAAGATCACCGCGTTCGGCGCCTTCGTGTCGCTGCTGCCCGGCAAGGACGGTCTGCTGCACATCTCCAAGCTGCGGCCGCTGGCCGGCGGCGGTCGGGTGGAGAACGTGGAGGACGTGGTCAGCGTCGGTCAGAAGCTCCAGGTGGAGATCAGCGACATCGACGACCGCGGCAAGCTGTCGCTGGTGCCGGTGGTCGAGGAGCCCGCCGCCGTCTGAGCACTGGTCTGTCCAACGGGGTCGTCGCATCGCGACGGCCCCGTTGGCTGTCACCAGGGGCAGCCGCGTGGCGGGATAGGTTGGCCCGGTGAACGTTGCCGTGTTCGGCGCCCGCGGCCGGATGGGTGCGGAGGTGTGCCGGGCGGTCGAATCGGCCGAGGGGTTGTCCCTGGTCGCCGCGCTGGACCTGGGGGACGACCGGACGGCGGCCGAGGCGGCGTCTGTCGTGGTCGACTTCACCCACCCCGACGCCGTGATGGACAACCTGGGCTGGTGCATCGACCACGGCGTGCACGCGGTCGTCGGCACCACCGGGTTCACCGACGAGCGGCTGGAGACGCTGCGGGCCCGGCTCGCCGGCCGTCCGGAGGTCGGGGTGCTGGTCGCGGCGAACTTCTCCATCGGCGCGGTGCTGATGATGCACTTCGCAGCGCAGGCGGCCGCGTTCTACGAGAGCGTGGAGATCATCGAGCTGCACCATCCCGGCAAGGCCGACGCCCCCTCCGGCACGGCTGCGGCCACGGCCCGGCGCATCGGCGCGGCCCGGGCGGCCGCGGAGCTGCCGCCCCCGCCCGACGCGACGGTGCACGAGGTGCCCGGCGCCCGCGGGGCGACCGTCGCCGGCATCCGCGTCCACGGCGTACGGCTGCGGGGGCTGGTCGCCCACCAGGAGGTGCTCTTCGGCGCGGAGGGGGAGACCCTCACGCTCCGGCACGACTCGCTGGACCGGGCGTCCTTCATGCCCGGGGTGGTCGCCGCGGTCCGCGCGGTCGGTGACCGGCCCGGACTGACCGTCGGGATCGAGTCGATCCTGGGCATCGGGTGAGCCAGGTCCGCCCCCGACCGCGGCGCCGGTCGGTCCTGCCCGCGCTGCTCGTCGTGGTGCTCGTGCTCGGCCTGCTCGCCGCCGGGCTCTTCCTCGCCGACGGCTACGCCGAACGCCGGGCCGAGCAGGAGTCGGCCGCCGAGCTGCAGCGGCAGCTGCGGACCCCCGACGCGCCGGCGGTCGACGTCCAGGGCGACTACTTCCTGCCCCAGGTCGCCGCCCGGTCGCTGGACAGCGTCCGGGTGGTGCTCGACGACATCCCGGCCGAGGGCGACGGTTCGCTGCCGGTCGCGCACGCCGACCTGAGATTGACCGACGTCACGACCACCGACTGGTTCGCCTCGATGACCGTCGCCCGCGCCGAGGGCACGGCCCGCATCGACTGGTCCGACCTGCCGTCCGTCGCCGGGGCGCCGCTGCGCTACGTCGGCAGCGGGCGGGTGCAGGTCGAACCCACGACGACGGTCATCGGTCGCGAGGTGAAGGCCACCATCACCGGCGTACCGCAGCTCGACGCCCAAGCCCAGACCATCACCCTGACCGACCCCAAGATCAGCGTGGCCGGGGTCGACCTGCCCGGCTTCACGGCCGACGCGCTGCTCCAGGCCCTGCTGCAGCCCATCCCGGTCACCGGCATCCCGTTCGAGCTGCGGCTCACCTCGATTGACCCGCAGGAGACCGGCCTCTACGCCGGCCTCGCCGGCGACCAGATCACCATCACCCGCTGACGCCTGACTCTGCTACGCGCGTTTCAGCCCTGCCCGGCGTGTCGCGGCGTGTCCAGGTCTCTGACGTAGCGAATTCAGAAGTCCTGGAGTGTGCCCGGCTCCGCTGCGCTCGACCTGGTTTCGGTACGGGAGTGGCCGCGACACGCCGCGACACGCCCGGCAGGGGTTAAACGCGCGTAGCAGAGTCAGCCGCTGAGGTCGCTGTGCAGGCGGAGCTGGCGGACCCGCAGAGCGTCGTCGTCGGTGCCGATCTCGCGCTCGGCGCCGTCCGCGGCCCAGCCGGCCTCCTCCAGGAACGCGCGGAGCGGCTGGTCGTCGGCGCCGACCCAGCAGGAGGCCCGGGCGAACCCGTCGGAGCGCAGGGTGTCGGCGCAGGCATGCAGCAGCCGGGAGCCATGGCCGCGGCGCTGGGCCGGCGGGTCGACCACGAACTCCTCGAGCTGGCCGTCCTGGCCCGCCTCCGCGTCCTCGTCCGGGCTGGGCATGGTGCTGGCGAAGCCGACCACCCGGCCCTCCTCGACCGCGACCAGCACCCGGAAGCTGGCCCGGGGCGGGCGGGTGATGGCGCCGTGCCAGGCATCGGTCATCTGCTCGGCGGACACGTCGGCGAGCATCGCGTCGGCGAGCGCGGCCGGCAGCTGCGCCGCCCACGACCTGCGCTGGACGGCTGCGATGCCGGCGGCCTCGCTGGGCCAGGCCAGGCGTACGGAGTCGGCGAGAGCTTCCGGCACCCGCCGAGACTAGCCGAGCCGCGTGCTGTGCCCTGGCTCACAGGCGTGCCCCGGTAATGATCGGCCGGGCCGCACCGATGAAGCAGTCGAAGCCGGTCAGTCACCTGAACCCCCGAGCAGGTGACTGACCGGCCTCTCCGTCGCTCGCTCGGGGCCGAGGGGACTCGTATGTGTAGCCTTGCCTCCCGTGGCCGCCAGTAGTCTTCAGATCCCGCCGCTGCTGGCCCCCGACACGATGCGGGTGATCCCGCTGGGTGGGTTGGGCGACATCGGGCGCAACATGGCGGCGCTGGAGTACGCCGGTCAGCTGCTGCTCATCGACTGCGGGGTGCTCTTCCCCGAGGAGAACCACCCGGGCGTCGATCTGATCCTGCCCGGCTTCCACGCCATCGCCGACCGTCTCGACGACGTCGTCGCGCTGGTCCTCACCCACGGCCACGAGGACCACATCGGAGCGGTGCCCTACCTTCTGCGGCAGCGCCGGGACATCCCGTTGGTCGGGTCCCGGCTGACCCTGGCCCTGCTGGCCGAAAAGTTCCGCGAGCACCACCTGCGCAACACCCGGCAGCAGGTCGTCGCCGACGGTGACCGGATCACCCTGGGACCCTTCGACCTCGAGTTCGTCGCGGTCAACCACTCGATCCCCGACGCGCTGGCGGTGGCTGTCCGTACGCCGGCCGGCACCTTGCTGCACACCGGGGACTTCAAGGCCGACCAGCTCCCCCTGGACGGCCGGTTGACCGACCTGCGGGCGTTCGCCCGGCTGGGCACCGAGGGCGTCGACCTGCTGATGGTCGACTCCACCAACGCCGAGGTGCCCGGGTTCGTCACGCCGGAGCGCGACATCTCCCCGGTGCTGGAGCGGATCTTCGCCGCCAGCCGGCAGCGGGTCATCGTCGCGTGCTTCGCCTCGCACGTGCACCGGGTCCAGCAGGTGCTGGACGCCGCCGTCGCGCACGGCCGCAAGGTCGTCTACGTCGGCCGCTCGATGCTGCGCAACATGGGTGTGGCCCGCGACCTCGGCTACCTCCGGGTGCCCGCCAACACCCTGATCGAGCTGCGGGACATCGAGAAGTTCCGGCCCGAGGAGGTGGTGATCATCTCGACCGGATCCCAGGGAGAGCCGCTGTCGGCCCTGTCCCGGATGGCCAACCGTGAGCACCCGGTCGTCACCCTGACCCGCGGTGACACGGTGGTGCTGGCCAGCTCGCTGATCCCGGGCAACGAGAGCGCCGTCTACCGCGTGATCAACGGCTTGAGCCGGCTCGGGGCGCAGGTGGTGCACAAGGGCAACGCGCTGGTGCACGTGTCCGGTCACGCCGCGGCCGGTGAGCTGCTCTACGTCTACAACCTGGTCAAGCCCCGCAACGTGATGCCGGTGCACGGCGAGATCAGGCACCTGATGGCCAACGCCGACCTGGCCATCGCCACCGGGGTGCCCCGCGAGCGGACGATCATCGCCGAGGACGGCATGGTCGTCGACCTGGCGGCCGGCAAGGCCCGGCTGGTCGGCAAGGTCGACGCCGGCTACATCTTCGTCGACGGCAGCACGGTCGGCGACATCTCCGAGACGTCGCTGACCGACCGGCGGATCCTCGGCGAGGAGGGTTTCATCTCGGTGGTCACCGTGGTCAACACCCACGCCGGCAAGATCGTCTCCGGGCCGGACATCCATGCCCGGGGCTTCGTGGAGGACGACTCGATCTTCGACCCGGTTCGGCCGCTGATCACCGCCGCCCTGGAGGAGGCGCTCGCCGACGGGATCGATGACACCTACCGGCTGCAGCAGACCATCCGGCGCCGGGTCGGGAAGTGGGTCAACGACACCCACCGTCGCCGGCCGATGATCATCCCGGTCGTGATCCAGGCCTGACGTCGAACGGACCCGGTCCGCCGACGCGTGCGTCAGCTAGCGGCTGACCTTGCCGGCCTTGATGCACGAGGTGCAGGCGTTGAGCCGCTTGGCGCGACCGGACACCGAGGCGTTCACCCGCTGGATGTTGGGGTTCCAGCGGCGGTTGGTCTTCTTCTTCGACCAGGGCACGTTGTGGCCGAAGCCCGGCCTCTTGCCGCACACGTCGCATACCGCAGCCACTGGAGTTCGCTCCCACTTGCCGTCATCTGAGGTGGATGCCCGTCCGGGCAACCGCACCAGAGTACCCGAGCCCAGCACACCCGAGCCAATCGCGACCGGTCGTGCCGGGACCCGTGGATAAGGTTGGGCCCGTGCCGGGCCCGGACCGACCGCAGGTGAGTACGCCGTGGGCGCTGTTCGCCGCCTGGTTGCGCCGGTCCGCCTCGCTGGTCGCTGACTCGGCGGAGGCGCTGGACGTGATGAACGTCTTCCCGGTGCCCGACTCCGACACCGGGACCAACGTGCGGCTGACCCTCGAGGGCATCACCGGCGCGCTGCCCGGCGCCGGCCCCGACCAGGTCGAGGCGCTGGTTCGCGGGGCGATCCTGTCCGCCCACGGCAACTCCGGCGCCATCGTGGCCGAGATGCTGACCAGCATCGCCCGCCGGCTGCCGGAGCAGGCGGGCGCACCCGGCGGCGCCCGGGTGGCCGATCTGCTG
>CAXTVE010000245.1:0-5275 GCA_964247485.1 uncultured Propionibacteriaceae bacterium | reverse complement strand
GACCCAGGCCGCACGCGCGGCCGCCCGGAGCGCATCGGCGGTCGCGGTCGCGCCCACGGCGCCGGCGGGCGGCAGGGTGGCGGTGGCCATCGCCTCAGACCTCCGACAGCCGGCCGTAGCGGACGATCGCGACGAACATCGGCGCGCCGAGGACGGCGAGCACCACGCCGACCTGCAGCTCACCGGGAGCGCCGGCCACCCGGCCGAGGACGTCGGCGAGCAGCAGCAGCAGCGGGGCCAGCAGCATGGAGTAGGGCAGGATCCACCGGTAGTCGGGCCCGCAGACGAACCGGGCCACGTGCGGCACCACGAGCCCGACGAAGACGATCGGTCCGCCCGCGGCCGTGGCCGGGCCGGCCAGGATGGCCACCACGCCGAACGCGGCGGCCCGGGTGAGCGCCACCCGCTGGCCCAGCCCGCGGGCCGTGTCCTCGCCGAGGGCCAGACCGTTCAGCACCCGGCCGAAGGCCAGCGAAGCCACCAGGCCGACGGCCAGGAACGGCGCGACGCCGACCAGGATCGGGGTGTACCGACCGGACAGCGAGCCCACCTGCCAGAACCGCAGTTCGTTCAGGGCGTCGACATGGGTCAGCATGATCCCGGTGGTGACAGAGGCGAGCCCGGCAGTCACCGCGGCGCCGGACAGCGCCAGCTTGACCGGGGTGGCGCCCTCGCGGCCCAGCGAGGCCACCGCGTACACCAGCAGAATCGCGACGATCGCGCCGGCGAGGGCGAACCAGACGTAGGAGCCGATCCCGCGCAGGCCCAGGACGGTGATCGCGAGGACGACGAACGCCGCCGCCCCGGCGTTGATGCCCATGATCCCGGCGTCGGCCAGGGGGTTGCGGGTGACGCCCTGCAGGATGGCGCCGGCCACGCCGAGGGCCGCGCCGGCGAGGATGCCGAGCAGGGTGCGGGGCACTCGCAGCCCGACGGTCACGGTGTCACCGATCGTGTCCCCGGCCCCCAGGGTGGCCAGCGCCCCGAGCACCTCGCTCAGGCTGATCGCCCGGGACCCCAGCGTGACGCTGAGGAAGGCGACAAGGACGAGGACGACCCCCAGGCCGAGGAGCCCCGCGGTCAGCGCCGGAGCACGCCGGCCGGGCGACCGGTGCGCCCGGCTGGTCCACGTGGTGTCAGTCGCCAACGTTCGGGTCGACCGCCTCGATCGCCGTGGCCAGCCGCTCCAGCTCGGTGGCGAAGTGGCCGTGGGTGTGCAGCCAGAACGCCGGCCAGCTGACCACCGCACCGTCCTTGGCCGCGCGGATGGCGAACCAGGTCGGCTGCTTCTTGCCCATCTCCTCGTTGATCGTGGGCGTGTACGACCGCCCGTCGTAGAGGATCAGGTCCGGCTGGTACTTGTCGGAGTTCTCCCAGCTGAGGTTCTCCCAGTACGGGAACGCGGGGTCCGGCTTGTCGGGGTCGATCACGTCGAGTCCCCAGCGCTGGAAGTCCAGCAGCTCGGGGGCGTGCTTGGGGTTGGCGACATAGACCAGGTCGTCGGCCGGCGACATCGCGGCGGCGGTCAACCCGGGCTTGGCCGCCACGGCCGCCTTGAACCGCTCGACCGCCGCGTCAAACCGCCGCCGCTCTGCCGCGATCGGCTCGGCGGTGGTGTCGGCCCCGAGGCTGAGCGCGAGCTGCTCGTACCCCTGGGTCAGGTCGAGGATCGACTCGCCCTGGGTGGCTCCGACGACCGGTGCGAGCTCGGCCAGCTTCTTGCTCTTCTCGTCGACGCCCTCCTCCATGCCGCTGTGCGCCTTCTCGGCCGGCCACCAGTCCGCCACGATCAGGTCCGGGCGCAGGCCGGCGGCCTTCTCCACGTCGACCTTGCCCCACTCCTCGCCGAGGATCTCGATGCCGCCGAGATCGAGGTCCTTGAGATTCGGGTCGGTCTTCACCGACTCGTCGGCGTAGATGCCGACCGGCCGGATGCCGAAGGACATCAGTGCGGCCGCCTCGCCGGCGTGCGCGATGATCCGGGTCGGCTGCTGCTCGGCGGTCACCACCTCGCCGGAGCCGTCGGTGAAGGACCAGGGACCGGGGGGGCCGGCGGGGGGGTCGGGGTCGGCGCTGGTGGTGCCGCACGCCGTGAGCAGGATGCTCAGCGCTCCGACGACGACGACGTGCAGGCCTCGCATGCGGGAACTCCGTTCTGGGTTAGGAAGGTGAGCCTAACCTAACAGAACGGATGGAACTGTCCACAGAGATGTCCCCAATGTGGACGAGTTACATCCCTGTCATTTCGTGCGCCGGCGCCGCAGAGTGGCGCCGGGACCGTCGCGCTCGACCCGAGCCGGCGGGGCTCACTTCCAGAGGGTCGCGATGATGAAGGCTGCGGCCATGCCGCCCATGCCGATCAGGATGTTCCAGTTGCCGAGGTCGCTCATGAAGGGGATCAACGGTCCGGCGACGTAGTAGGTGATCAGCCACGCCACCCCGAGCAGGCCCACGGTGATGAACGTGGGCGGCACCCAGCGTCGGCTGGACGGAGCCTTGACCTTCTTGGGCTTGGCGGGCCGCTGCTCCTTGAGCCTTCGCTTGACGACGGCGGACTTCCGCACTTTGGACTCGGGCACCATTCTCCTCGCTGTGTCGACGAGACAGCGTAGCCGTCAACCCGGGCTGGGCCCCAGTCGCGCTCAGCGGGCCGACATCAGCGGCGCCATCCCGACCGCCCGCTCCGGCGCCTCCGGGTCCCCGCACGTGACCAGCCAGTTGGCGAGCATCTGGTAGCCCCACTCGGTGAGCACCGACTCCGGGTGGAACTGCACTGCCTCCACCGCCAGGTCGCGGTGCCGGACGGCCATGACCACCCCGCTCGGCGTCGTCGCAGTCACCTCGAGCACGTCGGGCACGGTGGCCGGCTCGATGGCCAGCGAGTGGTAGCGGGTCGCGGTGAACGGCGACGGCAGCCCGGACAGCACCCCGGCGCCCTCGTGCATGATCAGCGACGTCTTGCCGTGCAGCAGCTCGGGCGCCCGGTCGACGACCCCGCCGTACGCGACCCCGATGCTCTGCAACCCCAGACAGACGCCGAAGATCGGCAGCCGCCCGGCCTGCTGGCGCACCACGTCGACGCAGACCCCGGCCCCCTCCGGCGTACCCGGTCCGGGCGACAGCAGGATCCCGTCGAAGGCGCGGGCGAACTCCGGGTCGGCGAACCGGGGGTCGTCGTTGCGCCACACCTCCACCTCGGCCCCGATCTGGGCGAGGTACTGCACCAGGTTGTAGACGAACGAGTCGTAGTTGTCGATCACCAGGATCTTCACGGCCACAGCCCCATTGTCCCCGCTCTGCGCCGGCAGGCCGTCATCGGCTTGAACGATCCGAAGGCATAGTCGCCTCAGCATCGTTCAACCTGATGCTGAATGTCCGCGGCGGTTGTCCACAGCTCCGGTCCCGGCCCCGCGTCGTCCACAGATGCGCGAGGGGGCGGTCGATCGGGGCTCCGCGTCCGCATGCTTCCGGCATGCATGCCCGCCGAGAAGTCCCGTCCGGCCTGGAACGACTCGCCGCCCATCAGGCCGGAGTGCTCAGTCGCGAGCAGGTGCTCGACCACGGCGTCACGCCCGACGTGCTGGCCCGACTGGTCGGTTCGGGCCGCTGGCTCCGCCTCGCCACCGGTCTCTTCTGCGTCGTGCCGGAACCGAGCTGGGAGTCGCTGGCGTGGGGCGGGACCCTGCTGGGCGGCCCGCTCGCCCGGCTCGGGCCCGAAGCCTCGGGACACCTCTACGGTCTGGTGCCCCAGCCACCGCGGCCGATCGATGTCCTGGTCCCGTATGAGCGGCCGGTCCGCGTCCGCGGACCCTGGCGCTTCGTCCGCGAGGTGTCCGGCGTTCGGCCCGGTCGGTCACCAGGTGCACCGCCGCGGCTGACCCCGGAGTGCGCCGTGCTCGAGCTGGCCGGTCGGCGGACCGACGGGAAGATCGCCGGTCTGCTCACGGTCGCCGTGCAGAAACGCCTGACCACACCCGACCGGCTGCGATCGCTGCTGGCATCGCGGCCCCGGCAGCGGCATCGCGAACTGATCAACGGGATGCTCACCGAGGTGGCGGCCGGGGTCGAGTCGCACCTGGAGATGCTGTATCTCCGTACGGTCGAGCGGCCCCACGGACTGCCGCGCGGTCGTCGCCAAGGCTCCGCTCCCGGTCTGGCGTACCGACGGGACGTCGAGTACGACCCGTACGCCCTGCTCGTCGAGCTCGACGGTCTCCTCGGACACGAGGGTGAGGGCCGGTTCCGGGACATGAATCGTGACAACCTGCACGCCCTCCGCGATGAGGTCACACTCCGCTTCGGGTACTTCGACGTGAGCGGTCGGCCTTGCTCCGTCGCCTTCCAGGTGCATCTCGCTCTGGCCAGGCGGGGCTACGTCGAGCCCTTCCGCCGGTGCTCCCGTTGTCTTCGCGCTTCCGACGCCGATCTGCTCGCAGCGTGAACGATCTGACGGCGACTAGGCCTGCAGAACGTTCACGCTGATGAGCGCAGCCCTACCGGACGCCGCGCGGGCGGAACTGGACGCTGATCCGGGGGCCGACGGGGCGTGCGGTCTTGGGGATCGCGTGCTCCCAGGTGCGCTGGCAGGAGCCGCCCATCACCAGGAGGTCGCCGTGGCCCAGCTGGTGCCGGATCGTGGCGCCGCCGCCACGCGGGCGCAGCAGGAAGGATCGTGGCGAGCCGAGGGAGACGATCGCCACCATGGTGTCCTCGGTCCTGCTGCGGCCGATGGTGTCGCCGTGCCAGGCCACCGAGTCCCGGCCGTCGCGGTAGAGGCACAGCCCGGCCGTGGTGAACGGCTCGCCGAGCTCGGTCGCGTAGTGGGCGTTGAGGTGCTCCCGCGCGGTGACCAGGTCGGGGTGCGGCAGCGGGTCGGCGTCACCGTAGAAGCAGAGCAGCCGCGGCACGTCGACCACCCGGTCGTACATCGGGCGGCGCTCCGCCTGCCACGGCACGTGCTCGCACACGTCGTCGAAGAGTGAGCCCGCGCCGCTCAGCCAGCCCGGGAGCAGGTCCACCCACGCCCCGCGACCGAGCACCTGCCGGGTGATCATGCCGCCCAGCGGCCCGAGGGCGGAGCCGTTGGCCGCAGGCTGCTCGGCCAGGTCGAAGAGCGAGGTCTGCACGGCAGTGCTCATGCCCTCAGTCTAGCGTGATTCGTCTTCCTGTTCGAATCGACACAGGGCGACCGGCGTCAGCTCGGGCTGGGACTGGGGCTCGGGGTCCCCGACGGGTCGGTCGAGGCGTGGGGGCGGTCGCAAGCCAACCCGGTGGG
>CAXTVE010000244.1:0-5291 GCA_964247485.1 uncultured Propionibacteriaceae bacterium | reverse complement strand
GCGCGGGCGCGCGGCCGGGGGGGGGGGGGTGGTCTGGGGGGCGCTGGCGTGCGGGCACGGCTTGTCGCGGCACACGCTGCCCCGGCTGGTGGCGACCGGGCTGTGGCGGCCTGTTGCGCGGGGGCTGTTCGGGGTCACCGCTGGAGAACCCTCGTGGGACGGGCTGGCGTGGGGCGGTCTGCTGGTCGGCGGTGGCGGCTCCCGGTTGGGCCCGCGGGCCTCGGGCTTCCTGCACGAGATCCTTCCGGAGGCGCCGGCCCCCATCGACGTACTCGTTCCGGCCGGCCGGGTGGTCAGGGCCTCGGGTCCGTGGCGGTTCTGCCGTGAGAGTCCGGGAGCGCGTTCCGCCCGCACGGTCGGTGAGCCGGGCCGGCTGACGGTCGAGGACACCGTGCTCGACCTGTGCGACGGCTCGGCCGAGGACGAGGTGATCGGCCTGCTCACGACGGTGATCACCGGGCGTCGGACGACGGCGGCGCGCTTGCTCGACCGACTGGCTCGGCGACCCCGCCACTCCCGGCGTGCCCTGCTGCTGGAACTGCTGGGCGACGTGGCCGAGGGTGCGGAGTCACCGATCGAGCTGCGCTACCTCACCGACGTCGAGCGACCGCACGGGCTGCCGAGGGGGCGGCGCCAGGCGAGCCGGCTGGGCCTGCGCTACTGCAGCGATGTCGGCTACGACGACTTCCAGCTGCTGGTCGAGCTCGACGGCCGGGGGACTCACGACGGGGTGGGCCGCTTTCGCGACATGCGCCGGGACAACCAGTTCGCCTTCCAGGACTGGCTGACCCTGCGCTACGGCCACGTCGACCTGATCACCCGACCCTGCACCATTGCCTTCGAGGTGGCCGCGGTCCTCTCCCGCCGGGGCTGGCCGGGTCTGCCGACCCGCTGCTCGCTCTGCCGCAACACCCTCGACTCAGACTTCGCTGCGTGAAGGTGTGCGTTCCGGCCGGGTAGTCGCGGTCGAACCGAACGAGATCCTGACCGTGCAGTCAGCGGGCAGCGGCGCTCGGGCGGGTGATGGCCATCAGCAGCGTGTGCATCAGCGCGGGCTGGGTGTCGGCCTCGAAGAGCAGCTCGGTCTGCTGGTGGTGCCAGGTGGCGATCAGCAGCTCCACCCCCGAGGCGGTGGGCACGATGAACTCGAGCCCCGCGTACGCCAGGGCGTCGAGGATCAGGGCCGACAGCTGACGGTCGCACTCGGTGGCGAAGGCGAGGTAGGGCTCCCGCAGCGCGGGTTGGCGGGCGGCGTAGAGCAGCAGCTCCCGCTCGGTCAGCACGCTGTCCCGCCCGCCGAGCCCCGACTCGGCGAAGGCGGCCAGGGTGTAGGTCACCAGATCGGCCGCGTCCAGGTGGCCGGGGGTGGTCTTGGTCCGGGCGACGGCCTGCTCGGCGGCCGCGACCTGGGTGCTGATGCTCTGCCGGACCATCGCGAGCACCAGCTCGTCCTTGTCGGCGAAGTTGGAGTAGAAGGCGCCGCGGGTGAAGCCCGCCGCCTCGCAGATCTCCTCCACGCTGGCGCCGCTGATGCCCCGCTCGGCGAAGACCCGACCGGCTGCGGCCATCAGCCGCTCCTGGGTCTGGGCGCGCCGGGCGGTCACCGGCTTGTCCAGCACCTCAGTCATTCCTCAGCCTCCACAGTTTGATACAGCACTGTATCGGATACAGTCTCGTATCGTGTCCTCGTACCTCTACAGCCTCGGTCGCTGGGCCTTTCGCCGCCGGCTCGCGGTCCTGCTGACCTGGCTCACGGTACTCGTGGCCCTCGGCGGGTACGCCGCGCTCGCCGGCGGCGACTTCGACGAGTCCTTCGAGCTCCCGGGCACCGAGTCGCAGGTCGCCCTGGACAGCCTCGGCCGCACCTTCCCGCAGGCCGGCGGCACGACCGCGCAGGTCGTCGTGGTGGTCCCGGAGGGCAGCTCGGTGCGCGAGGCCGGGTTCCGCACGCTCGTCGAGGACGCGGCGGACGCGTACGAGCGGATCGACCAGGTCGACCAGGCCGTCTCACCGTTCGACGAGTACGCCCGCGGCGTCATCTCGTCCGACAACCGGGCCGCGATCATCTCGCTGCGCTTCGACGGCGAGTCGGGCAACCTCACCGCGGACACGTTCGCCGCGCTGGAGGACCAGACCGCTGAGCTGCGGGCCGAGGTGCCGGGGGGCCAGGCATCGGTGGGCGGTGAGGCCTTCGGCGACAACCGCCCCAGCGTGAGCATCGCCGAGGGCATCGGCGTGCTGGTCGCCCTGGTCGTGCTGGTGCTCACGCTCGGCTCGCTGCGCGCCGCCGGCATGCCGCTGCTCACCGCGCTGCTCGGCGTCGGTCTCACCATGGCCATCGTCATCGGCGCGACCAGCGTTGCGGTGATCTCCTCGACCACCCCGCTGCTGGCCCTGATGCTCGGGCTGGCCGTCGGCATCGACTACGCGCTGTTCATCACCTCGCGACATCGCGACCAGCTGCGCGACGGTATGGCCCCGGAGGAGTCGACGGCCCAGGCCGTGGCCACCGCCGGGTCCGCGGTCGTCTTCGCCGGACTGACGGTGATCATCGCCCTGAGCGGGCTGGCCGTCGCCCGGATCCCCTTCCTGACCACCATGGGCGTGGCCGCCGCCCTCGGGGTCGGCATCGCGGTGCTGATCGCGCTGACCCTGCTGCCCGCGCTGCTCGGCTTCGCCGGCGAGCGGCTCCGGCCCAAGCCACGGAAGGTGCGGAAGACGAGGGCCGCCCGACCTCGACCGGCAACGGCCGGCCGACTGCCGCGGGCCTGGGTCCGGCTGGTCACCCGGGTGCCGGCGCTCACCGTCCTGCTGGTGGTCGTCGGCCTGGGCGCGATGGCCTACCCGGCCAAGGATCTGCAGATCGCCCTGCCCAGCAACGGGGTCGCGGCTCCGGGCAGCCCGGCGCGGGTGACGTACGACCTGATCAGCGAGCACTTCGGCGACGGCTACAACGGGCCGCTGATCGTCTCGGCCACCATCGTCAGCACTGACGACCCGCTGGAGGTGATGGACGGCATCGCCGACCGGATCCGCGAGCTGCCCGGCGTGGCCAGCGTCCCGCTCTCCACACCCAACGAGGATGCCAGCACCGGCATCGTCCAGGTCGTGCCCGAGTTCGGCCCGGACACCCCGCAGACCAAGCAGCTGGTGCGCGACATCCGCGCCCTGCAACCGGAGCTCCTCGACCGCTTCGACGTGCCGATCTACGTCACCGGCTACACGGCGGTGGCCATCGACGTGTCGGACCGGCTCGGTGGCGCGCTGCTGCCCTTCGGCATCCTCGTCGTCGGGCTCTCCCTGGTGCTGCTGACCATGGTGTTCCGCTCGATCGCGGTGCCGCTCAAGGCCACCATCGGCTACCTGCTCAGCGTCGGCGCGGCGTTCGGGGCGACGGCGATGGTCTTCACCTACGGGTGGTTCTCCGAGCTCTTGAACGTGGAGCAGACCGCACCGGTGATCAGCTTCCTGCCGATCCTGCTGATGGGCATCCTGTTCGGCCTGGCCATGGACTACGAGGTGTTCCTGGTGTCCCGCATCCGCGAGGAGTACGTGCACCGCGGCGATGCGCACCGGGCGATCGAGGACGGGTTCGCCGCCTCCGCCCGGGTGGTGATCGCGGCCGGCGTGATCATGTTCGCCGTCTTCGCGGCCTTCGTGCCCGAGGGCGAAGGCGCGATCAAGACCATCGCGTTCGGCCTGGCCGTCGGGGTGTTCATCGACGCGTTCCTCGTCCGGATGACCCTGGTGCCCGCCGTGCTCGCGCTGCTCGGCCGGTCCGCGTGGTGGCTGCCGCGCTGGATCGACCGCCGGCTGCCGTCCTTCGACGTCGAGGGTGAGGCGCTCACCCACCAGCTCGCGCTCGCCGACCGGCACGTCCTCGGCGTACACGGCGTGGGGGTCCCCGGGCGCCGGTGTCGCTGGCCGTACGCCCCGGCGAGGTCGCGGTCGTCGACGGCCCGGACCTGACGGCCCTGCTGCTCACCCTGTCCGGGCGGATGGCCGTCGCCGGGGGCCGGGTCAAGGTCGCCGGGCTGGTGCTGCCCGAGCAGGCGGCCGCGGTCCGGCGGCGGACCGCCTACCTGGACTGCGCCACGGCCGGTGATCTGGACGACGAGCTGCCCGCCGTGCGCCGGGCCCGACCCGAGATCGTGTTCGTCGACCACGCCGACCTCGCCCCGCCCGGCACCTTCGAGGGGCTGGGCACCACCGTCGTCCTCGGCGTACGCCAGCGTGTGCCGCTTGAGCACGAGGACACCCGCCCTCGCCTCGTACCGCTCTCCGCTTCCCGCTGAACCACCCCAAGGAATCTTCATGATCACCTCCCGTCGGCTCTGGTCCCTGCTCGGACTGCTGCTGGTCCCGCTGGTCGTCGCCGGTGGCTTCCTCTGGGCGACGTTCGACCTGGACTCGCGGCTGGAGCGGGTCGAGGCCGCGGTGGTCAACTCCGACGAGCCGGTCCGGCTGGACGGGCAGCTCGTGCCGCTCGGCCGGCAGCTGGCCGGCGGGCTGGTCGAGGGCGCCGAGGACGAGAACTTCCGCTGGACCCTGACCGACTCCGAGGACGCGGAGGACGGGCTGGCGTCCGGGCGCTACGCGGCGGTGGTCACCATCCCGGCCGAGTTCTCGGCCCGGGCCACCTCGTTCAGCGCGAACAAGGCCGAGCAGGCCGAGCGGGCGACCATCGAGGTGCAGACCTCCGAGGTCAGCGGGATCGCCGACCCGGTGGTCGGCCGGGCGGTCACGGCCGCCGCGACCCGGGTGCTCAACACCGAGCTGACCGAGCGCTACCTCGACGGCATCTACCTGGGCTTCAACCAGCTCAACAAGCAGTTCGGGACCCTGGCCGACGGGGCGGACAAGCTGGCCGACGGGGCGGACGACCTCTCCGGCGGCTTGCAGAAGACGGCGACCGGCGGCGGCGACCTCGCGGACGGGCTGACCCAGCTCGACCGGGGGGCCGACCAGCTGGCCACCGGGGCCGGAAAGCTGAGCGACGGGACCGGGCAGCTGAGCCGGGGCCTCGGGCAGCTGTCCACCGGGGTGTCCCGCACCGCCAAGGGGGCGGACGAGCTCGCCGACGGCGCCGGCGACCTGAGCGACGGGACCGGGCAGCTGAGCCGGGGTCTCAGGCAGCTGTCCACCGGGGTGTCTCGCACCGCCACGGGGGCCGGCGACCTCGCCGACGGGGCCGACGACCTGACCAGCGGGGCGAAGCGGCTGGCCCGCGGCGCCGACGCCCTGGCCGCCGGTGCCGACGGGCTCGCGGGCGGCGGCGGCGCCCTCCGGAC
>CAXTVE010000243.1:0-5300 GCA_964247485.1 uncultured Propionibacteriaceae bacterium | reverse complement strand
CCTCCAGGGCCCGGACCGTCGGGTCCTCGCCGTAGACGTCGTCGCCCACCGGGGTGGCGCTGGCCGACTACGGCCGGCTCTTCGACACGGTCAGCGTCTGCTTCTCCAAGGGGCTGGGTGCCCCCGTCGGGTCGATGCTGGTCAGCACCGCCGACCGGATCGCCCAGGCCGTTGGCCCGGCAGAGGTCGCCGACGGCGGCGAGCACGGGCAGGTCCTGGACGGTGCCGCCCCCGAAGTTGTGGGTGTTCTCCACCGCCACGGCGGTGGTCGAGACGAGGTACGGCCCGGCGTCCGGGGCGAGGATCCGCGCGACCTCGTCGAGATCCAGGCGACCGCGTACGGAAGGAAAGGTGCGCATGGTCAGGCCGTGCACAGCGGCGTGGGCACCCAGCTCGGCCCGGGCGATGTGGGCCTGCACGTCGCAGACCACCTCTTCCCCGGGCTGCACCAGCAGCCGGACGCCGAGCAGGTTGGCCAGCGAGCCGCTGACGGTGAACAGCCCGGCCTCGTGGCCGAGGAGGTCCGCGACCCGCTCCTCCAGGGCCCGGACCGTCGGGTCCTCGCCGTAGACGTCGTCGCCCACCGGGGCGGCCGCCATGGCGGCCCGCATCCCGGGCGTCGGAGCGGTGAGGGTGTCGGAGCGGAGATCGATCACCGGGTCATTCTGCCCCGCCGACCCAGCCGGTCCGGCACCCGTCGGTCGGGCGGTCAGAACGTGAGGGGGCTGTACGCCTGGACCGGGTTCGACCGCCGGATCCGGCCGGTGGTCAGCCGGTCGGCGACCAGGAACGCCAGCTCCAGCGACTGGTTGCGGTTGAGCCGCGGGTCGCAGAGGGTCTCGTAGCGGCTGACCAGGTCGGCCTCGACCAGCTCGTCGCTGCCCCCGACGCACTCGGTCACGTCGTCACCGGTCAGCTCCACGTGCACCCCGCCCGGCCAGGTGCCGAGCTCCTCGTGCACGTCGAAGAAGCCGTTCAGCTCCTCGATCACGTCGGCGAAGGCCCGCGTCTTGTAGCCGTTGCGCGCCTCGAACGTGTTGCCGTGCATCGGATCGCAGACCCACGCGACCTGACGCCCGCTGGCCGCGATCTTGGCCACGATGTCGGGCAGCACGTCGCGGATCCGCCCCGCCCCCATCCGGGTGATAAAGGTGATCCGGCCGGGGTCGTGGTCCGGGTCGAGGCGGTCGGCGAGCTCGATCGCGGTGTCGGGGGTGGTGCTCGGGCCGAGCTTGACCCCGAGGGGGTTGCGCACGTGCCGGAGCAGCTCGACGTGCGCACCGTCGAGCTGGCGGGTCCGTTCGCCGACCCACACGAAGTGGCCCGAGGTGTCGTACGGCTGGTGGGTGCGCGAGTCGATCCGGGTCAGAGCGTGCTCGTACTCCAGGATCAGCGCCTCGTGGCTGGAGTAGAAGTCGACGGTCCGGAACGCGTCGTCGTCGATCCCGCAGGCCACCATGAAGGCCAGCGCCCGGTCGATCTCGTTGGCCAGGTTCTGGTACATGACCCCGGCCGCGGACTTCACGAAGTCGGCGTTCCAGCTGTGCACGCTGCGCAGGTGGGCGAACCCGCCGGTGACGAAGGCCCGCGTCAGGTTGAGGGTCGCGGCCGAGGCGTTGTAGACCCCGAGCAGCCGCTCCGGGTCGGGTTCCCGGGCCTCCGCGGTGAACGGGAAGCCGTTGACCGCGTCCCCCCGGTACGCGGGCAGGGTGACGCCCTCCCGGGTCTCCGTGGTCGCGCTGCGCGGCTTCGCGAACTGGCCCGCCATCCGGCCGATCTTGACGATCGGCACCTGGGCGGCGTAGGTCAGCACCACGGCCATCGAGAGCAGGGTGCGCAGCTTGCCCTGGATGTTGGCCGCGGTCACGCTGTCGAAGGTCTCGGCACAGTCGCCGCCCTGCAGGATGAAGGCCTCACCGGCCGCCACGCTGGCCATCTTGGCCCGCAGCTCGTCGCACTCGCCGGCGAAGACCAGCGGCGGCAGCGTGCGCAGCTTGGCCACCACCCGGTCGACGGTCGCCGCGTCGGGATAGCGGGGCTGCTGCTGGGGATCGAGCGCGTGCAGCGCGGTCAGCGAGGGGACCTGGCTGGGCTCGGACACCCGAACACAATAGACGTGCCGCGTACGCCGTGGCTGAGGAATAAGCGCAGCCGCGGTTGGATCGGGGCATGGTGACTTCCGCGACGCCCCCGCCCTGGACCTTCGTGCTGGTGCCGGGAGCCGGCAGCGGCCCCGAGTACTGGTACCGCCTGGCCCCGCTGCTCGAGCAGGCCGGGCACCCGGTCGTCGCCGTCGCCCTGCCCAACTCGACCGGCTCCACGCCCGCCGATCAGGCTGACGCGATCGTCGCCGCCGCCGGGGACGCCGGGCAGGTGGTCCTGGTGGCCCAGTCCATGGCCGGCTTCAGCGCGCCGCTGGCGTGCGACCGGCTGCCCGTCGGCTGGCTGGTCCTGCTGAACGCGATGATCCCGCGTCCCGGCGAGACGGCCGGCGCGTGGTGGGACAACACCGGCCAGGCCGATGCGGTGCGGGCCAATGACGTCCGCGCGGGCCGCGACCCCGACGCCGGCTTCGACGTGGCGACCACGTTCCTGCACGACCTGCCGCCGGAGGTCCTCGACCACGTCATGGCGTCCCCGGGCGGGGAACCGGCGGAGTCGCTGTTCACCGAGCCCTTCGGCATGGCCGGCTGGCCCGAGGTGCCGACCACGGTGCTGGCCGGGCGGGACGACCGGTTGTTCCCCGTCGAGTTCCAGGTCCGGGTCGCCCGGGAACGGCTCGCCCTCGACGCCGAGGTGCTGCCCGGCGGGCACCTGCTGGCCCTGAGCCGACCCGAGGTGCTGGCCGCCCGGCTGGCACGCGGTCCGGCGAACGCTCAGCCGCGTACGCGCTCGTAGCTGGCGGTGAAGTGCTCGGCCGACGTCAGCCACTGCTCCCCCGCCGCGCCCCGGATCACCCAGTCACCCTCGGCGGCGGTCGCCGGCCCCTCCAGGGAGACCACGAGCTCACCGGCCACCGCCGGCTGCGCCTGGACCTCGCCCGTACGCCGCCACCGGTCGCCCTCGATGTGGGTGTAGGTCGCGGCGAAGATGGCGGCGACCACCGACCAGTCACCGCCCTGCCCGTTGCTCACCCGGTAGTCCCCCGCCCGAGCCTGCAGCCACGCACCGGAGCCGGTCTGCCACCGCCAGTCCTGGTCCAGCCGGCGGGCGCGCACCTCACCCCGCCGGGCGACGGGCTGCCACGGCCGTTGCTCGCCGGTGGCGACGGAGCGGTAGCCGAGCCCGTGCAGGGTGACCAGCGCATCCCGGACGTTGCCGCGGACCCGGTCCTGGTACTCCGCCGAGAGGTCGTCGAAGCCCCGCAGGGCGTCGTGCCGCCGGCGGCCGTCGTCGCGCACCGGCCCGTAGCGCCAGCCCTGGTCCCGGTAGAAGCGGCACCAGGACGCGTGCTCCCACCGGGCCATCTCCTCCAGATGGCCGGGCGACACCGCGGTCGACACCTGGGCCCCGGCCACCGGCCCCCAGGTCCGACCGGCGGCCTCGGCGCCGGCCAGGGTCGCGGTGACCAGCCGGACGTTGCTGGCCCGGTAGAAGGGCGGTAGCTCCGACCACGGGCGGTGGGCCGCCTTGTTCGGGTCCCGGCCCGCGCCCAGGCCCCGGAGGTAGGCCTCGTGCACGACCCGCGCGGCCCGCTCCCAGCTGTCCACCGGGAAGCCGGCCGGCGGCTCGAGCGTGAGCCCGAAGCGGTAGAGCCGCTCCAGCACCGGCCGCCGCACCAGCCCGCCGGCCGGCGGGTCGGGGGCGTAGAGGGTCCATCCGGGATGCTGCGCGGCGAGCAGGGTGGGAGACGGGCCGCCGGCGTCCGGTGCCGCCGGGTCCCCGGCGAGGATGACCGCCGGCGCCGCACAGCCCTCGAGCGACCGCGCCAGACGCGCTTCGTCCGGTGGCTCGGGCAGGACGGCGATCGTGGCGGTGGGCGCGGTGTTGCCGAAGCGCTCCTGGCGCAGCCGGTGCCGCTGCTGCAGGTCGTGGGCGGTCGGGCCGAGCAGGACGAGCTCGGCGAAGGAGGGCCGGGGCCGGTGGCCCAGCACGCCACCCTCCCGCTCGCGCTGCGCCAGCTCGGCACACAGAGCCAACGCGAGCGGGGACTCCCCGACCACCACCAGCCGGTCGGCGCCGTCGCTCTGCACCTGGTCCACCAGGATGGCGGCGGTCACCTCGTGGCTGCTCAGGGCGTCGCTCACCCAGCGCAGCGACCCGGGCGAGGGGCGCTCCGGCGTGCGAAAGGCGTTGGTGCGCCTCCAGTACTCGGCCTGCCAGGGGTCGTCGATCCGGACCGTCATCCGCGGCGGCGGCTGGTCGGCGACGGGCTCCGCCGCGTTCGCCACCGCCTGGAACTGCTCGGCCCAGGCGAGGTTGGCCGAGACGTCGGCGGAGACCAGATAGAGCGCCCGCACCTTGAACCGGCGCCGCCGCACGGTCAGCAGCCGGAGCGCAGCCGCGTCCGTCGGGTCACAGGCCACGACCCGGCCGCCGAGGCGGCGGGTCAACCCGACCAGGGGTCCCTCCGGGTCGGGGACCAGCACGGCCAGCCGGGTCCGTCCCGGCAGGTCGGCGGCGAGCCGGCGCACCAGCGGCAGCGCCTCGTCGCTCAGGCCGACGACCACGGCCAGGGCAGGGGAGGACCGGACCGCCAGCCGGTCGAGCTGGGTGCGGAACAGGCGGGCGGCAACTCCCAGAGCGGTGACCAGCAGCAGCAGCGGACCGAGCAGCCGGCCCAGCTGCAGGGCCAGGGGGTACGCCTCGCCCCGGCAGAGGCCGTCGATG
Source organism: uncultured Propionibacteriaceae bacterium (assembly GCA_964247485.1). Classification (GTDB taxonomy): domain Bacteria; phylum Actinomycetota; class Actinomycetes; order Propionibacteriales; family Propionibacteriaceae; genus Microlunatus. The sequence continues at coordinate 470 of CAXTVE010000243.1, read as the reverse complement.
GTCGGGGTCGCCCCGAGCAGCAGCCCGAGAGCCATGGTCAGCGGGGCGAAGAACGGGCTCTCGGTCGGCGCGCAGCGCCAGCCGCCAAAGACACCGAGCACGACCGTGCTCAGCCCGAGTGCGCCGGTCACCAGCAGGGGGAAGCTCCGGGCTTCGTGCCGGCGCGGCAGGTAGTGGGCCAGCAGGGCCAGCAGACCGAGCCCCAGCTGCAGCGCCGCCGGCCCCCAGCCCCGGGGGTCGCGCCACGCGGCGAGCACCCCGGCCAGCCAGACCGGACCGCCCGGGTCGGGGACGACCGCGGCGACGCAGAACAGCACCAGCCCGGCGATGTACAGCCCCAGCAACACCCCGGGCCCTGCCCGACCCGGCCGCCGGGTCGACCGGTCGCCGCCCGCCATCTGCACCTCCGCTGGGCCCGGAGTCTAGGGCCCGCCGGGGCTCGTCGGGCCTGGTTGACCCCAGCGGTGCCG
>CAXTVE010000242.1:2153-5354 GCA_964247485.1 uncultured Propionibacteriaceae bacterium | reverse complement strand
CAGTCGTCCGGGTTGGTGGTGTTGGGCAGGTCCTCGTTCTCGGCGAACTCGTCGAGGCAGGCCTGCAGCAGGTGCCCGATCCGCAGGCCCCGGACGCCGGCGTCCAGCAGGTCCTTGATCGCCATCTTCTTGGCCCGGTCGACGATGTTCTGGATCATCGCGCCGGAGTTGAAGTCCTTGAAGTAGAGGACCTCCTTGTCGCCGCCGGCGTAGGTGACCTCGAGGAACTGGTTCTCCTCGGACTCCTCGTACATCCGCACCACGGTCCGGTCGATCATGCCCTGGACGCAGGCCTCCCGGTCGTGGTCCCACTCGGCCAGGTCCTCGGCGTGCAGCGGCAGCGTCGGCGTCAGGTACTTGCTGAAGATCTCCCGGGCCGCCTCGGCGTCGGGCCGCTCGATCTTGATCTTGACGTCCAGCCGGCCGGGCCGCAGGATCGCCGGGTCGATCATGTCCTCGCGGTTCGAGGCGCCGATGATGATGACGTTGTCCAGGCCCTCGACGCCGTCGATCTCGCTCAGCAGCTGCGGCACGATGGTGTTCTCGACGTCGGAGCTGACCCCCGACCCGCGGGTGCGAAACAGCGAGTCCATCTCGTCGAAGAACACGATCACCGGCATGCCGTCGCTGGCCTTGTCCCGGGCCCGCTGGAAGACCAGCCGGATGTGCCGCTCGGTCTCGCCGACGTACTTGTTGAGCAGCTCGGGACCCTTGATGTTGAGGAAGAAGCTGCGCCCCTCCTCGCCCGTCGTCTCGGTGACCTTCTTGGCCAGCGAGTTGGCCACGGCCTTCGCGATCAGGGTCTTGCCGCAGCCGGGCGGGCCGTAGAGCAGGATGCCCTTGGGCGCCTTGAGCTCGTGCTCGACGAACAGCTCCTTGTGCAGGAAGGGCAGCTCGACCGCGTCCCGGATCGCCTCGATCTGGCCGCTGAGGCCGCCGATCACCGTGTAGTCGATGTCCGGCACCTCCTCGAGCACCAGCTCCTCGACGTCCATCTTGGGAATCCGCTCGTACGCGAAGTGCACCCGGCGGTCGATCAGCAGCGAGTCGCCGGAGCGCAGGTTCTGCTCCTTCAGCCGGTGGGCCAGTCGGACGACGCTCTCCTCGTCCCCGTGACCGACGACCAGCCCGCGGTCGCCGTCCTCGAGCACCTCCTTGAGCAGCACGACCTCGCCGACCTCGTCGAACTCCAGCACGTCGACGACGTTCATCGCCTCGTTGACCATCACCTCCTTGCCGGGGATGAGGGCCTCGACGTCCACCTCGGGGCTCACGCTGACCCGCATCTTGCGGCCCGAGGTGTAGATGTCGGCGGTGTGCTCCTCGGCCGGGGCCAGGAACACCCCGAAGCTCGCCGGGGGCTGGGCCAGCCGGTCCACCTCGCTCTTCAGCGAGATGATCTGGTCGCGCGCCTCCCGCAGGGTGTTGGCGAGCCGCTCGTTGTTGGCCGAGGTCGTGCGGGCGTCCGACCGGGCGTCGGCGAGCCGGCGCTCCAGCATCGCGATGTCGTGCGGATGGGACGAGATCCGCTCCCGCAGGCGGTCCAGCTCGTCGGTGAGCGCACCGATCTGGGCTCTCAGTGTCTCGCGATCCTCGTAGGAGCCGCGGTCATGCATCGGTCCGGACATCAGGCACCTCCTCAGTCTCGATCGACCTTACCTGGGCTCGGCACGGGGTCCTGAGTAATCATCTCCGTACGCGCCCGGCGCTGGGCGACGCTTGCGTAACGGTGCCGTGACACCTGGCGCCAACCGCCGGGCCACCACGAGGAAGCCGGTGTGGCCCACCATGTCGTGCCGGGGGCGTACGGCCAGCCCCTCCGCGTGCCAGGCCCGGACCAGTGTCTCGGTCGCCTCCGGCTCGGTGAAGCCGCCCTGCACCCGCAACGTCTCGACCAGCCGGGCCAGCTGCGTGGTGGTCGCGACGTACGCGGCGAGCAGGCCGCCCGGCTCCAGAACCGCAGCCAGCGCGTCCACGCACTCCCACGGGGCGAGCATGTCCAGCACCACCCGGTCCACCGGCTCCTCGGCGAGGCTCCCGACCAGGTCGCCGACCCGCAGGTCCCAGGCCGGGTGGGGAGAGCCGAAAAAGGCGTCGACGTTGCGGCGGGCGACGGCGGCGAAGTCCTCCCGGCGCTCGAAGGAGACCAGCGACCCGTGCGGGCCGACGGCCCGCAGCAGGTAGCAGGTCAGCGCCCCCGACCCGGCCCCGGCCTCGACCACCCGCGCTCCCGGGAAGATGTCGGCCTCGACCAGGAGCCGGGCGGCGTCCTTGGGGTAGACCACCGCGGCCCCGCGGGGCATGGTGACGGTGAACTCGTTCAGCAGCGGGCGCAGGGCGAGGTACGCGGTGCCCCCGACCGAGGTCACTACCACGCCCTCGGGGCCGCCGATCAGCTCGTCGTGACGGACCGCGCCCTTCGTGGTGTGGAACGAGCCGCCGGCCGCCAGCAGCACCGAGTGCCGTCGTCCCTTGGGGTCGGTGAGCGTGATCCGCTCACCGGGAGCGAAGGGGCCCCGGCGTACGCCCGAGGGCGCCTCAGCCACCGCTGATCCCCCACAGGCCCAGCTGCCACCCCGGTCCGAAGGAGGACGGGTCCACCTCGACCCCGGCCCGGGTGTAGAGCTGCTCGTCGGACTGGCTGATCGGCAGCACCACCAGGTCCGTCGCGCTCTGCCGCTGCAGTGCGCCCAGCAGGCGGTCGGCGGTCGCCGGCTCGTAGGTGGGCGTGGCCCGGAAGCGGGACTCCAGCGCCCGGATCGGGGCGGCGCTGTCGGGCAGCGGCGCATCCAGGTAGGGCTGCAGCCAGGCCAGCCCGGTCGCGGTCCACGCCTTGCGGTCCACCAGCTGCAGGTCGGCGGCCTTGTCGTCGGGGGCGAGCTTGACGCTCAACCCGCCGGTGTCCTCCAGCCGGGTGCGGATCTGCACGGCCAGGTCACGGCCGTTCGGGGTGGTCGGGTCGTAGCCCAGGGTCAGGTTGACCCGGCTCTTCCAGGTCACCTTGGGCCGGGCCCGGCCGCCCAGGGGGAAGCTCGGGGTGTGGCCGCTCACCCCGGCGGGCACCAGCGAGGCGGAGGTGCGGTCGCCCTGGAGCGCCACCGCGATCGCGCTGCGCAGCGGCTTGCTCCGCCGCGCCGGCGACCGCGGAGACCACTCCAGCTGAAGTACCCGGGCGCCGGGCAGCACCCGGGGCCGGTAGCC
>CAXTVE010000242.1:0-2143 GCA_964247485.1 uncultured Propionibacteriaceae bacterium | reverse complement strand
GCCGCTCTGGGTCTGCTCGTCCGGGCTCTGCGGCACCTGCTGCTGCAGGCGGGTGATGGCCGCCGAGTCGAGGCCCCGCCAGACGACCTCGACGGCTCCCTTCGTCATCGCGTCCTCGATGGTCGCCGAGTCAGGAACCGTGCGGTAGGCGACCTCCTCGAGCCGTCCCGGGGTGCGGCCGACGTAGTCCGGGTAACGGGTCAGCCGCAGCGTGTCCCTCGTCAGCTCGGTGACCGCGAACGGGCCGGAGCCCACGACGGAGTCCTCGGGGTTGCGTACCCGGTCGCTGTCGTAGACCTCCTCGTCCACGATCGAGGCGGCCGGCGAGGCCAGGGCCAGCACGAACTGGCTGTCGGCCCGGCTGAGCAGGAAGCGGATGGTCCGCTCGTCCGGGGTCTCGATCCGGCGCAGGGAGTCGAGGAGCGGCTCGGAGGAGCCCGGCACATCGAGCCGGGACGCCCGCTCGATGCTGAACTTGACGTCGGAGGCGGTGAGCGGGTGGCCGTTGTGGAACCGCAGGTTCTCCTTCAGCGTGCAGGTCAAGGTGGTCTCGACGGTGAACCGGCAGTCCTCGGCCGCGTCCGGCTTGGACGCCAGCTGACCCGGCTCGGTCGTCATCAGCCGCTGGAAGGCGTTCTGGGCGAGCACGGCGGACCCGGCGTCGGTCATCGCGGCGGGGTCGGCCACCCGGATCGGGTCGGTGGTCAGCACGGTGAACGGGCGCGGCGTGGCCCCGGGAGTGGACGGGCTCGGCGACGGCGTGGTGCCGGGCGTGCTGCACCCGGCCACCGCGAACAGGGCGACCAGCAGCGCGGCGCCGACGGTGCGGCGCCGGTCAGGCCGGGGCATCCGCGCTCTCCAGCAGGCGGTTCAGGGTCGCGACGTCGAGCTCGGCGAGGGAGGCGACCTGGGTCCGCCGGGGCGCGGCCGGCACGGGCACCTTGTTCGGGATGGCCACGACGAACGCGCCGGCCGCGTTGCCGGACCGCGCGCCGGTCTCGGAGTCCTCGAAGACCACGCAGTGCCGGGCGTCGACGTTCAGCGCGGAGCAGGCGCGCTCGTACGGCTCGGGGTGCGGTTTGCCGTGGGTGACCTCGTCGCCGGCCACCGAGGTCTGGAACGTGCCCTGGGGCAGCCGCGCCAGGGCGGCGTCGAGCAGCACCCGGTAGGACGCCGAGACCAGGGCGCAGGGCACGTCGGCGGCCCGCAGCTCCTGCAGCAGCTCGAACGCCCCGGGTCGCCACGGCATCGGCCCGCGGGTGACCCGGTCCACCACGTAGCTGACCAGCCAGTTGACCACCCACTCCGGGGTGAGGTCGGGCCGGCCGATGACGTTCAGGATGTAGGCCCCCGAGTCGAGGAGCGAGTTGCCCACCAGCTGGTGGGCGTGCTCGACCGACCACTCACCGCCGAGCTGGCCGATGAGCTCGAACTCGCCCTCGATCCAGATCGGCTCGGTGTCGGCCAGCGTCCCGTCGAAGTCCCACAGGGCGGCCGCCAGGGGCGGGGTGGTGTTGCTCATCGCCCGGCCATTCTCACCCACGGCGGGAAGCAATGCCCACCCGACCGCGACGAGCGGGTCGGGGTCAGGGGGCCGCGCTGGTCTCGACCACGTCCTTGAGCCGGGCCAGGCCCCTCTCGAAATCCGGGCCGACCATCTTGTCCATGCTGGTGAACAGACCCATCACCTTGGTGGCCAAGGTCCTCGGTCCGGTCATCACCCAACGCACGTGGGTCCGGTCCGGCCCCTCCGGGCTCAGCACGAAGGCGAACGTGTTGTGGGACTTGAAGGGCTTGTCGAACTCGAGGTCCACTGCGACCTCGGTCGGCTCCTGCACCGAGAGGATCCGCATCCGGCCCTGGCCGGCCTTGCGATTGCCCGCCCACGCGTAGGCGGCGCCGGGTCCGGACTCCGGCCCCGAGTAGCTGCGGTCCATGCCGGGGTCCACGTCCTCCCACGGTGACCAGCGCTGCCAGTGGTGGAAGTCGACGACCTGCTGGTAGATCCGCTCGGGCGGCGCCGCGATGGTGGCCGACCGCTCGACGGTGTAGGTGTCAGTGCTCACGCGATTCACCCTGGCACGGACCAGGTCACCCCGCCAGCGCTTCGCGAATCACGGCGAGCACCAGGTGCGGCGTCTTC
>CAXTVE010000241.1:0-5361 GCA_964247485.1 uncultured Propionibacteriaceae bacterium | reverse complement strand
GCGCTGGCTGGCGCGATGCTGGGCGGCCAGGGCCCGGTAGTGCTCCGCGTTGGCGACGACCCGGGCGAGCTCCTCATCGGTCAGTTCGCGCCGGACCTTGCCGGGCACGCCGGCGACCAGGGACCGCGGCGGGATCCGGGTGCCCTCGAGGATCACCGTGCCCGCGGCGACCAACGAGCCGCGGCCCACGACCGCCCCGTTCAGCACCGTCGCGTTCATCCCGATCAGGCAGTCGTCCTCGATGGTGCAGCCGTGCACGACCGCGGCGTGGCCCACGCTGACCCCCGAGCCGATCACCGCGGGGAACCCGAAGTCGGTGTGCACCACGACGTTGTCCTGCAGGTTGCTGCCGGGACCCAGCGTGATGCGGTCCATGTCCGCGCGGACCACCGCGCCGTAGAAGACGCTGGCGTCCGCCGCGATGGTCGCCTGCCCGAGCACCACGGCGGTGGGCGCCAGCCAGGCGGCCGGGTCGACGGTCGGCGCGGCATCGGCGAACGGCAGGATCGCAGCACTCACGTCGCCACCTTAGAGGCGGGGCCGGCACACGCCGCAGGTCGGCCACGGTGTGCGACAGGAACGACGGCCGCGCCCATTCCCACCGCTGAGTTTACGTTGTAAACTACTTGTGTTTACGTTGTAAACCTCTGATGCCATGGGTTGAAGGGATACGGCTATGACCTCGACAGTTCCCGATGGCCGCATCCCTCGCGATGGCCGGCGGTGCGCGGTGATCACGAACCCGACCAAGACGAGCGACCGGTTTCGCGAGGTCGTGGATAAGGTCCTGCAGCGCGACGGTTGGGCCGACACCCTGTGGCTCGAGACGTCGGCGGACGATCCCGGTCGGGCCATGACCCGGCGGGCGGTCAGCGAGCAGGTCGACCTGGTCGTCTGCGCCGGCGGCGACGGCACCGTACGCGTCGTCGCCGCCGGATTGGCCGGCCCCGGCATCCCGCTGGGCCTCGTCCCCGCCGGCCCCGGGAACCGGCTGGCCCGCAACCTCGACCTGCCGCTCGACGAGAGCGCGGCCGTCGAGGTCGCGTTCGCCGGTCACACCCGCAGGATCGATCTGATCGAGGCGCGCGCCGACGGTCGGCCGCCGGAGCACTTCGCCGTGATGGCCGGCCTCGGGGTCGACGCGATGACCATGGCCGAGACCGACGACGGGCTCAAGGACGCCATCGGCCCGGGCGCGTACTTCCTGGCTGTTGGGAAGGCGTTGGGCCGACTGCCGCTGAGGATGAGCGTCCGGCTCGACGACCGTCGCCCCCTCCGCCGGCGCGCCATGATCTGCCTGGTCGGCAACGTCGGCAACCTGCTCGGCCTGACCCTGCTGCCCGGGGCCCGCTGTGACGACGGGCGCCTCGACCTGTTCATCGCCGCTCCGCACACGGTCCGGCACTGGCTCAAGGTGGCCCTTCGGCTCGTCACCCGGCGGTCGCAGCAGGACGACCAGGTCGACCAGCGCTCCGGTCGAGAGGTCACCGTCCGCGTCGATCGCGCCGAGAGCTACCAGCTCGACGGTGACGTGATGGGCGAGTGCAGCACTCTGACGGCCACGATCAAGCCCGCGGCCCTGGTGGTCTGCACGCCGGCGTAGCCGGTCAGCCTGGCCCCGGCGAAAGTTATCGTGTCGCCGACATGGAGACCTGGGACGGGCTGCGACGGACGAGCTGCGCGGTGCTGACGACCATGGTGGCCGGCCTGTTGGCGGGCTGCGGTCTGCCGCTGGCCGGGAAGCCCGACGTCCCGCCGGTGCCGCTGCCGGGCGACCAGCTGGTGATGTCCGTCCAGTCCTACAGCCCGCTGGCGCCGGAACTCTACGACGCGCTGGCCGGGCCGGCCCTCGCCGTCTACGGCGATGGCCGGGTCCTCACCTACCGCGAGAACGGCGCCCCCACGGACACACCCGCCGCGTATGCGGTGGCCACGGCGGGGCCGGACGCGGCGGCCCGGCTCGCCGCCGAGGCCGAGGCCACCGGCCTGTTCGACCCGGACGTGGAGTACGGCTATCCGGACCCCACCGACGTGCCGGCCACGGTGGTCACCCTGCAGGGCGCCTCGGGCCCGCGGGAGGTGACCGTCTCGGGCTACGACGACTCGTTCGACAAGTACGTGTCCTTCGGCGAACGTCGCCTGCGGCGCAAGCTGCGGGCCCTCGTCGACCAGGCCCGCGAGCTGCGGGGGGACGCGGCACGGGTGGACTACCAGGTGGAGCGGGTGGCGGTCCGGGAGTTCGAGTCCGTCTACCCGCTGGACAACGAGATGCCGCACCCCTGGCCCGGCCCGGACCCCGGCACCTTCCTCGGGCCGACCGGCCAGGGCTACGGCGTGGTCGCCTGCGGCGTGCTCACCGCCGGATCGGCGCAGGCCGCGTACACGAAGGCGCTCACCAACCCTGGTCAGGTCTGGTTGGTCGGCCAGCAGAAGCGCTACCTGGCCGTGGTGCCGATCCTGCCCGGCTATGACCCCTGCCCGGCCTGACCCGGGTCTCCCGGACGTAGGAGGTAGGTGTCCATCACCCAGCCCCGCCGCTCCCGGAGCGCGGCGCGTACGGTCCGAACCTCGTCCAGCACCTCGGCCAACGGCCCGGCCACCAGAGCCTCGTCCGGCAACCCGAGCTGAGCGCCCCAGTAGAGCGTCAGGCCCGGGTACGTCTCGACCAGCCCCGTGCAGGCCAGGTCCCCGTCCAGCATCACCACCACGTCACCGAGCCTCGGGTCGTACTCCGCCACCAGCCGCCGGCCGGTCGTCACGTGCACGGGCCCGCCCACCTGGTTGAGCACGATCCGGTGCCGGGCGGCCAGCAGCTGCACGCTGCTGATCCCGGGCACCACGGTCAGCTCCAGGTCGACCCCCAGCCGGGCGACCGACTCCGCGATCCGGATCGTCGAGTCGTAGAGCGCCGGGTCGCCCCAGGCCAGGAACCCCACGGTTCCGCCCTCGGGCACCTCGCGCCGGATCACCTCCGCGTACGCCTGCGCCCGCGCTGCGTGCCAGTCCCGCACGCCGGCCTCGTAGCCCCCGCCGGCCGTGCGCTCCGGGTCGGGCACCTCGACGAACCGGTAGCGGTCTCCGGTGATCACCGCCCGGCAGAGATCCGTACGCAGGGTGACCAGGTCGTGCTTGGCCGCCCCCTTGTCCGCGGCCAGGAAGACATCGACCGCGTTCAGCGCGGTGACCGCCTCGCCGGTCAGGTGCTCCGGCTGACCGCTGCCGATGCCGATGACGAAGACCTGGATGGTCACGGTGGACCGACCGCCGTCCGAGCCAGCAGCAGATCCAGGTCGACGTGCGCCTCGATCGCATCGGCCAGGGTGTCGATCATGGTCTCCCGGCGGTCGGCGTAGACGGGCGCACCCTCGATCGGCCGCCACGGTGAGCCGGTGGTGGCGGCCACCTCGGTCAGGAACGCCCGCCGGAACCCGTCGTTCTCCAACGCCCCGTGCCACATGGTGCCCGATACCGCGCCGATCCGGCAGCCGTCCAGGAACGGCTCGGCCGGGCCGTCCAGGACGGCCACCCCGTGGTGGATCTCGTACGCGTCCACCGGGTGCTCGCGCCAGGTGCCGGTGGGTCGGCCGAGCGTCTTCTCGGCGTGGAAGGTGGTGGTGACGGGCAGCAGGTTCAGGCCCGCCTGCAAACCGGTGCCGGTCTCGACCTCGTCGGTGATCCGTGAGCCGAGCATCTGGTAGCCGCCGCAGATCCCCAGCACCGGCGCGGACCGCCCCGCCCGCGTGACCAGGGCGGCGGCCAGGCCGGTGCGGTGCAGCCAGCCCAGGTCGCTCACCGTCGCGCGGGTCCCGGGCAGCACGGCGAGATCGGCGTCGGCGACCACGTCGGGGTCGGTGGTCACGCGCACGTCGACCCCCGGCTCGGCGGCCAGCGCGTCCACGTCGGTCACGTTGGAGACCCGGGGCAGCCGGACCACCGCGACCCGCAGCGCACCGGCGTCGCCGGCGTGGACCCGCCGCCAGGCGCCCACCTCGAGCGCGTCCTCCCCGTCCAGCCACAGGTCGGGCAGCCAGGGGAGCACGCCGGCCACCGGCACTCCGGTGCGCCGGGTCAGCTCGGTCAGCCCGGGCGCGAGTACGTCCGGGTCGCCACGGAACTTGTTGATGCAGAAGGCGCTGATCAGCCTCCGGTCGGTCTCCTCGAGCAGCGCCCAGGTGCCATAGAGGGCGGCGAACACCCCGCCCCGGTCGATGTCGCCGACCACCACCATCGGCAGCCCGAACCGTTGCGCCAGCCCGGCGTTGACGTAGTCCCCGGCCCGCAGGTTGATCTCCGCCGGCGACCCGGCCCCCTCGCAGACAACCATCTCGAACCGGTCACGAAGCTCCGCGTAGGCCGCGTACGCCGCCTCGGCCAGGTGCGCGCGCCCGGTGGCGTACTCGCCGGCCTCGAGGGTCCCGTACGGCCGCCCGCGCAGCACGACGTGGCTGCGCCGGTCCGAGCCGGGCTTGAGCAGCACCGGGTTCATCGCCGACTCGGGCTCCACCCGCGCGGCCCGCGCCTGCAGCAGCTGGGCGCGGCCGATCTCCGCCCCGTCGGCGCAGACGCCGGAGTTGTTGGACATGTTCTGGGCCTTGAACGGCGCCACCCGCACGCCGCGGCGGGCCAGCACCCGGCAGAGTCCGGTGACGACCAGGGACTTGCCGGCGTCGGAGGACGTGCCGGCCACCAGCAGGCCGCGGCTGCCGCGTCCGGAGCCCGTCGCTGGGCCGTTGCTCGGCACCGGCCGAGTGTACGGCGGGAGCTCGCTTGCCACGGCGGCCGGAGTGTGTTTGAGTTACGCCCGACGTTATAGATCCGTGACCTTGGGCCGGCGCGGCAGATATCGGGGAGATAACACGACGATGATGCCCAGTCGCGCGCGGTTGGTTTCGGGGACCGCGGCCGGTCTGGTCGGGCTCGCGGTAGCCGGCCTGATCCTGTTCGGCACCGACCCTCTCGGCATGGGGAGCACGGTCTCGGCCGTGCCCGTCAGCCCGAGCGCCGCCGCCGGCAGCCCGGCTGATCCCGAGACGACCGCGCCGGAGGACGAGGCGCTCGACGATCGGGCCACCGGCCAACCCAACCGTCGGCCCTGGCCGCGGCCGGAGCCGACCGGTAGCGCGAGCCCGACCAACTGGCGACCGACGGGCAAGCCGGTGCCGTGGAACACCTACTGGCCGAAGGTGCGGGGTCCGAAGCCGACCTGGCGGCCGCCGACCTGGGGACCCCGGCCGACGGCCACGAGGTCGACCACCCGGCCGCGCCCGTCGTCCTCGCCGACCCGGACGGTCGCCCCGACCCCGACGCCGAGCGCGTCCCGGTCCACGGCGAGGCCGACCCGGACCCCGACACGGCGGCGGA
>CAXTVE010000240.1:0-5369 GCA_964247485.1 uncultured Propionibacteriaceae bacterium | reverse complement strand
CGCAGGGCCTGGGTGATGGCGTGCACCTCGGGCTGGTTCTGGCAGTTGGTGCCCAGCCGCTTGTGGATGAACGCGATGGCGTCCAACCGCAGGCACTCGACGCCGAGGTTGGCCAGCCACAGGATCAGGTCGGCGAACTCGTAGAAGACCTCGGGGTTGCGCCAGTTCAGGTCCCACTGCCAGGAGTTGAAGGTCGTCCACACCCACGACGCGGACTCCTCGTCGAAGGTGAAGTTGCCCGGCGCGAAGTCGGGGAACACCTCCGGCAGCGAGCGCTCGTACGCGTCCGGCTGCTCACGGTCGGCGAACATGTAGAAGTAGTCCCGGTAGGTCCGGTTCCCGGCCCGGGCCTCGACCGCCCACTGGTGCTCGGCGGCGACGTGGTTGAGCACCAGGTCCAGGGTCAGCGAGATGCCGCGTCCGCGCAGCCGGGTGGCCAGCGCGCGCAGGTCGGCGATGGTGCCGAGGTCCTCACGGACCGAGCGGTAGTCCTGCACCGCGTACCCGCCGTCGCTGGCCCCCGGCCGCGGCTTCAGCAGCGGCATCAGGTGCAGGTAGGTGACACCCAGCTCGGCCAGGTAGTCGACCTTCTCCGCCACCCCGTTCAGGGTCTCGCCGAACAGGTCGGCGTAGGTGGCGTAGCCGAGCATCTGCTGATGGGCGAACCAGTGCGGGTCGGCGTGCCGGCGCAGGTCGAGCAGCCGCAGGTCCGTCGGCCGGTCACGGAAGTTCCGGGCGGCGATCTCGACCAGCCGGTACGCCATCGCGGGCGCGTGCTCCGGATAGGCCCCGGCCAGGCCGGTCAGCAGATCCGGCCAGTAGCGCTGCAGCCGGGTCGCGAAGACCACCTGGTCGTGGGGCGGCTCGCCCTCGAGCAGCGGCGCCACGTCGGGAACAGACATCGACCGCCACGTTATTGGACGGCTCGGCAGACCCGCCAGACGGAACGCGCGGACATGGCCCGCAGGCATGTGGAAGGATCGGTCAACGTGCGTATCACAGTCGATATCGACGAAGATCTGCTGCTGGCCGTGGAAGAACGGCGCACCGCCTGCAAGACCACGGGGCAGGTCCTCGCCGACCTCGCCCGGCAGGCCCTCCAGACCTCCGCCCCCGAGCCTGCCTCGAACCCCGTACGCGACGTCAGCTCCGATCGCGACGCCGAGGACCGGGTCCCCACGCTGACCCGGGTCTGATCCCGCCCGTTCTCCGACCTGTCAGCCTGCACCGTCGCCAGGGCGACGACCCACGCTGACAACTCGGGAGATCAGCCGGCCTTGAGCTCCTTGCGGCCGACCTTCAGCCGCTTCTTGAACTCCTCGAGGAACGCGTCGCGGAGCTGCTCGTTGTCCATCGCGCCGCCGACCGGGCCGAAGCCACCCCGGGCCGCCCGCTGACAGATGGTCAGCCAGGCCTGACCCATGGCGTAGGTGAAGGTCGAGGCCACGCCGGCCCCGATCACCCCGCCCACCACCGTGCCCGCGCCCGGCACCATCTTGAGCAGCCCGGTGAACGCGGCCCGGCCGGCCTGGGTCGCCGCGGTCGCCGAGACCACGGCCATCAGCGCGGCCCGCTCGAACTTGATCGCGTAGAGCTGAGCGATCCGGGCCATCATGCCGAGCTGGATCGGCACCAGCAGCGTGGCGTCGGAGAACGGGATCGGGGTCGCCGCCGCGGCCGCCGCCGCCCCGGCCGCCGCGGTCAGGTACTTCCGCGCCTCGTCCGCCTTCCGGTCGTAGTCGATCTGCTGCGCCGCGACGAGCGCTCCGTGCGCGCCTTCGGGCGCGACGCGAAAGGTGGCATCGAGGACGTCCTGCAGCCCGTACGCGGCCTGCCCGGCGAACTCGTCGGCCTTCGCGTAGGTCATGAAGGGCTGGCCGCCGGCGATCGGCAGCTGCCGGGCCAGGATCTGCTCGGCCAGCATCACCGCGTCGGGGTGGTAGTGGCCACGACCCTCGCCGTCCCAGCGCCGCGGCACCTGGGTCAGCACCACCAGCACCGGCAGGCCCAGCTCGTCCAGTCGGCGGATGAAGTCGGCCTCGGCGTCCTCGAAGCGCCGGTCCATGCCCCGCACGCAGAACCAGGCCACGTGGAGCTGCTCGCTCAGCGGCAGCCGGCGCATCGTCGCCATGGCCTTGCTGAGCTCGGACAGAATTTCCTTGCTGTCCCGGCCGACCTCCAGGCCCTGGGTGTCGACGATGCCGAGGTGGCCGACCTTGTCCAGGTAGAGGTGGCTGCCCCGGGTCACCGGCTCGCCGATCCCGGTGCGCGCGACCTCCTCGCCGAAGATCGCGTTGATCAGCGTCGACTTGCCCACCCCGGTCTTGCCGAAGATTGCGAGGTTGAACCGCCCGAGGGCCGCGTCCTGCTTGTCGTACTCCGTGCGGAACGAGTCCCGGAACCAGTCTTGGCTGCCCGCCATGCCCCCAGCCTACGGGGCGGGGAGCAGCGGGTATCTGCTGCTGCCCTTCGCGCCTCTTCGACCCCGAGCGCAGGTTGCGGCACACTGCGAGACGCCCGCGAGACGCTCCGGGTGTCTGACGTGCGGGCGAGAGAACACTGGGGGCAGGGATGCAGCAGGAGCAGGACCAGTTCCGGGCCGTCTGGCCGGTCACCGCGGACTCGGTGGCCCAGGTCCCACCCGACTGGCCGCCGACGCGGGAGACCCCGGTGGTGCTGCCGCCGGACGTCCTGCTCCGGTACAACGCCCGCATGCTCGACCCGGTGACGGCGGCCCAGCCGAACGCCGCGCGCCGGGAGCGCGACCTCCGGCTGGAGCGGGTGCCGCAGCAGCGCACCCGGGAGCAGCGGGTCCGCTACCGGCCCACCGCCTACGTCGCGGACGAGATCCTGGTCCGGACCGGGGGGCAGGGGCGCCAGGAGTCCGGTGGCCGCGTCCGGGATGCCCTGCAATCGCGGCTCGACACCGTCTTCACCGGTGATCGGCGGATCGAGCTGGCGACGGACCCGTTCGGCCGGGAGGCGGTCGAGCGCCCGGCGGGGGCGACCGACCCCGGTGTGCAGCGCGTCGTGTTCCGATCGGTCGGGACCACCACCGCGCCGGATGCCTGGGAGGTGCTGCAGGCTCTGTACGACCCGTCCGAGGAGGAGCTGCAGCGCAGGACCGGGAACCCGGCGGAGGCGGAGGGGCCGATGGGCTTCGAGGGCCAGGTCGGGCTGAACCACCTAATGTTCGCCGCCGGCATCGGCGGGGTCGGGTTCAGCGCCGGCCACGGCTTCAGTGCGGGCCACGGCTTCAGTGCCGGGCACGGCTTCAGCGCCGGTCACGGCACGGGCGAGTACGCCATGCCCGGGCTCGGCGGACGCGCTCCGGTCCGCTGGCTCGCCCGGCCGCCCGCGCGCCAGCAGCTCGACCGGCGACCGGTGATCGCGATCCTCGACACCGGGGTCGCCGACCACCCCTGGTTCGTCGCCGACCAGTTCGGTCCGGTGGTCACGCGGCTGCGCTACGACGCGGACACCGGGACCGTCGTGCCGGGAGACACGCTCGACGACGGCGGCGAGTCGCGACCCGACCTGATCGACCCCCTCGAGGGCCTGGTCGACCCCTTCTTCGGTCACGGCACCTTCATCGCCGGCCTGATCCGCCAGGTCTGCCCCGACGCCCACATCCTCTCCATCAAGGTGATGGGCACCGACGGCATCGTCGGCGAGGCCGACCTGATCAACGCCCTTCGGTTCCTCCGCGCGCTGCAGCGCGGCGACCAGGGGGCGCGTACGCCCGGTCTTCCCGACCATGTCGACATCGTCAGCCTGTCGCTCGGGTACTACTCCGAGGCGACCGCCGCCGAGACCGCGTACGACGACCTGCTGCGCAGCACCGTCGACGATCTCGGCCGCGAGGGCGTCCTCGTCGTGGCGTCGGCGGGCAACAACGCCAGCAGCCTGCGCCTGCTGCCGGCCGGCTTCACCTCCTTCGCCGGCAGCACGTTGCCCACCGCGAGCGGGGCCGTACCCCTGATCAGCGTGGGCGCGCTCAACCCTGACGGCAGCGTGGCCCTGTTCAGCAACGCCGGCGACTGGGTGGCCTGCCACAGCCCGGGGGCCGCACTGGTCAGCACGCTGCCCATCGCGGACACCGGGCTCCGGTCCGGTGTCGACCTGGGGTTCAACGCGCCGGGTCAGCGCCCGGTGGCGAGCTGGCGAGCCACCATCGACCCGGACAGCTTCACCGGGTTCGGCACCTGGAGCGGCACGTCCTTCGCCGCCCCGGTGGCGGCGGCCGCCATCGCTCAGCAGCTGCTGGAGACCCCGCAGACCCTGGTGGCCGGCGGCGGTGCCGCCGCCCGGGTGCAGCGCGCGCTCACCGACCTGAGATTCCCTGTGGTGGTCACCTGACAAAGCGGCCAAGATGAGCCCATGGGTGGAGCGTCGGCAGGCTGGGAGCCGGCGCACCTGGAGCACGCGCCGGAGTTGGGCCTTGCTCTGCACCTGCTGGACGACAGCGTGGCGGCGGCCGAGGTGGGCCGGCTCAGCGAGGCGATGAGCCTGCTGCACGAGGCCCTCACGACCCTCGGCCTCGACGACCGGGGCGAGCCGGCGGGCGGCCCGGTGCTCGACGACGGGTGGGCCGAGAACCGGCGGCTGATCGGAGCGAGGATCCTGCTCAGCGCGGCGTTCACCCAGCACGAGCTCGGTGAGACCGCTGCCGCCACCGGCACGCTCGCGGATGCCGAGCGTCTCGCGGACGGCTCGCCGCTGATCCGCATCCTGGTCTACGCCCAGCGCGGCGCGATGTACTCCCGCGAGGGTCAGCTGACCAAGGCCCTCGGACAGCTCGACCTCGCGGCCTCGCTGCTGGACGCCGCTCCCCCGATGGACCAGTGCAAGATCCTGCTCAACCGCGGTGAGGTGCACGCCCTGCTGGGCAACATCGCCCAGGCGAAGGAGGACTCCGCGCGGTCGCTCGAGCTGGCCCGGACCCACGGGTTCCCCCGGTTGGCCTTCTTCAGCACCCATAACCTCGGGCTGCTGGCGTTCCTCTCCGGGGACCTGCCGCAGGCCCTGGCCCTGATGCCGTCGCTGGCCGAGGCCGAGTCCGACTTCGAGCGTGGGGTCGTCGGCCTGGACCGGGCCCGGGCGCTGCACAGCGCCGGGCTGCTCGAGGAGGCCGACCGCTCCCTGGTCGAGGCGTGCGCCGCGCTGGCCCGGACCGACATGGTCCAGTACCTGGCCGAGGCCGAGCTGCTGCGGGCCGAGGTGGCGTTGCTCGCCGAGCGGACGGAGCTGGCCCAGACCACCAGCCGGGCGGCGGTGGCCCGGCTGCGTGACCGGGACAACCACCGGGCGACCGCGCTCGGTGAGCTGGTCCAGCTGCGGGCCGACGCGGCAGCCGGGGTGTCCGCGAG
>CAXTVE010000239.1:0-5377 GCA_964247485.1 uncultured Propionibacteriaceae bacterium | reverse complement strand
GGCTCAGCGACTGGCGGTCCCGCAGGCTGCGGCCGCCCTGCACCGCCGGGGCCAGCACCTCCTCCGGACCGAGCATCCCCTGCAGCCGGGCGATCCCCCGCTCCACCTGATCGTCGCGGGTGCCGCCCCACAGCCCCTCGCCGTGGTCGGCCAGCGACTCGACCGCCTCCGGGATCAGCCGCACCGCCGTGATCGGCTCCGGCGCCGGGTCGCCCTGCAGCTGCCAGTAGAGCCGGTCGACCACGTCCGGGGCGGTGAACCAGCGCGAGTGCGCCCACACCCGGGACCCGGTCCACCCGCCGTCGGTGGTCACCTCCACCCGCACCTGGGTCGCGACCAGGCCGTGCCGGGACAGCTCGGCGACCAGCCGGTCGGCGGTCTGCCGGGTGCTGAACACGATCGGCTCGATGGTCTCCAGCCCGGGCTCGAAGACCACCCGCTGGTCCAGCTCGAGCGGCGGCCGCCGGGCTCCCGTCGGACGGGCGTCCTCCCCCCGGGCCAGGCGGTGCAGCCCGGCCCCGCGCACGCCGAAGCGGGTCAGCACGTCCCGGGCGGTGAGGGCGGCGAAGTCACCCAGGGTGCGCAGGCCCAGCCGGCGCAGCAGGATGGCGAGGTCGGGGTCGTCCAGCACCTTCACCGGCAACCCGGCCAGGAACGCCCCCGAGCCGCCCGCCGCGACCACCCAGCAGTCCTGCGGCGCCGCCCGCCGGGCGGCCTGCTCCGCGGCGAAGATGCCGTCGGCGATGCCGATCCGGCAGTCCCACAGCCCGCTGGCCACCAGGTGCTCGGCCACCACGCCGGCGGCTTGGGCCTCCCCGCCGTGGAAGCGGCTGGCCACCCCCAGGGCGCACAGTCCCGGCCGGACCGGGGTCACCCCGGCGGCGATCTCCTCGACCGCCGACAGCACCGCTTCGAAGGTCCGGCTCTCGTGCTCGACGGCCCGGTCCAGCACGGTCAGCCCCGGACACCGGGCCGCGGCGTCGCGCCGGCGCATCCCCCGGCGTACACCCTCGACGCGCGCCGCGGCCGAGCAGGCGAAGATCTCCCCGTGCTCCACCACCGCCAGTGGTTGCTGCGGGTCGAGCGCGAGCTGGGCCGCGGCGGCGTACACCGGCCAGTCGGGCACCCACACCACCATCACCCTCTGATTCGGTCTGCTCGCTCGCGCAGTGTCTGATTGCTCGCCCCGCTCGCTGCGCTCTCCGCTCCAGGCGCCTCGTTCGTCGTCGGCGGTGGAGCGGAAGAGCCTTGCTCCACCCCCTCCTCCTGCACTCGGCGCCGCTGCGAGCGCAGGCGCTCCGGCAGATGACATCACCTAGCCCACCGCCCGGACGGCCGGCGCGTCCTCGACGACCTCGGCGGCCAGCACCGTCTGGTCCGGGGCGGGCAGCCACAGCGACACCGACCGCGGCGAGCCCCCGGTGGCGACCAGCACCTCCAGCTGCCGGGCGACCAGGTGCCCGTGGCCCTGGCCGAGCCCGGACCAGGTCGAGCGGCCCACCCGCAGCGTGGCGTCGGCCCGGGGCCAGGCGCCCAGGCACAACAACACTGTGCTGCGCTGCCGCATCCGGGACCGCAGCCGCTCGGCCTGGTGCTCGGTGACCGCCACGGCCGGCCGGACCAGCACCACCCCGGCCACGTCCAGCAGGCCGGCGGTGACGCTGAGCCAGTGCTCGCCGGGCCGCGGGACGACCACGGTCCGGTCCAGGTCCAGCCCGTACGCCGCCGCGGCCTCCAGCCCGAAGTCGGGCAGGCCCACCACCGCCGACCACTCCCCCGCCTGTGACGGCCCGGCGAGCAGGGCCATGGCCAGGCTCAGGCTGTCGGTCGCGTACGCTCCCCCGGTCCGCAACTGCAGCAGCCCGGACAGACCCGGCAACGACTCCAGGGTCCGGCTGACCGCCGCACCCTGCATCCGCAGCACCCGCTGGCGCAGTTCGTGCACCTGCGGTTTCGGGTCGAGGACAGCCGTCATCCACCAATAATCGAACGTTTATTCGATCTGGTCAAGCGGCTGTGACGATCACTCGTCCTCGTCGTCCTCGTCGTCCTCGTCGAAGTAGGACTGGTCACGGCGGAAGCGGAAGTTCTCGAGCACCAGCAGGCTGCCGGTCGCGATACCGGCCACCAGTGACACCAGCCCGGCCAGCGCAAGCACCGTGGGCACCACGTCGCCGACGACCCGGGCCAGGGTGAGGACCACGCCCAGGGCGATCAGGATGACGCCGAGCACTCCCAGCAGCGTGCTCCGGCGCGCCTGAAGCCGCCGGTACGCGTCCCGTGGCCTCACGGCCACCGACGATAGACCTAGCCGCTGACGCCTCCTGACGGTGGTCACGTGTGAACTCTTGGTGACAATGCAGCGAGATCTTGGACGGGCCGGTCATAATCTGCGATAGACAGCCCCTTCACGGTCGGGCACCCTGGGGAGGCGACTGCGGAGAGGAGGTGTGCCATGTCGGGCGTCATCGTCCTGAACACTGACAACACCGCCCTGCACACGGTCTCGGTGCAGCACGCCATCCGGATGCTGGTGCGCGAGGTGGCCATCG
Source organism: uncultured Propionibacteriaceae bacterium (assembly GCA_964247485.1). Taxonomy (GTDB): domain Bacteria; phylum Actinomycetota; class Actinomycetes; order Propionibacteriales; family Propionibacteriaceae; genus Microlunatus. Next base: position 2,825 of record CAXTVE010000239.1, on the reverse strand, counting down.
TCGAGGAGGCCCACGCCGACCGGAAGATCGGGCCTTACCCGTGGCCGCTGGTGCTGCGGCTGATCCGCTACGTGAAGACCACGTTCCTGTACGCCCGCAGCCCGGCCTGGTCCAAGCGCGGGGTGCTGCGCCGCGACCACCACCGCTGCGCGTACTGCGAGGGCCCGGCCGACACCGTGGACCATCTGCTGCCGCAGTCGCGCGGCGGGCTGAACACATGGCTGAACACCGTGGCGGCCTGCACCCGGTGCAACAACCTCAAGGCCAACCGGACACCGGCCGAGGCGGGCCTGCGGCTGGCCTGGCTCCCTGTCGTCCCCACCTGGCGCGAGGCCTACCATCGCCGGAACTGAACCGGCAGAGCAACCGCGCGTGGGCGAGACCGGGGCGCCCTCGAGCGAGGGCGAGACCGAGAAGCCCTGGTGGGACGACGACCGGCTGCCGTGGAAGGGAAAGCCGACCCGCAGTGACATCGGCTGCTGGGTCGGTTTCTCCCTGATCGGCATCTACAGCCTGGTGCTGCTGCCGTTGCGGCCGCTGCTGATCACCGCCAACCCCTACCTGCTGGCCGCGCTCGGCGGCTCGCGGACCTCGGCGGTGACGATCGGGGCGCTGTACACGACCGGGGTCGGGTTCTGGCCGCTGGGGCTGCTGCTCGGCACCTTCGGGGCGGTGAAGTTCGACTGGCTCTACTGGTGGGCCGGCAAGCTGTGGGGTCGGGGCCTGATCGAGCTCATCGCCGGGCGCTCACCGCGGGCCGCCCGCAACGCCGCCCGGGCCGAGCGCCTGGCCGGCCGTTTCGGGCCGCTGGCGATGGTCCTCACCTACATCGTGCCGTTGCCCGCCGGTGTCGTCTACGCGTCGGTCGCGGTGGCCGGGATGCGGCTGCGCACCTTCCTGGCCGTCGACATCGCCACCGCCGCGGTCACCCGGGGAATCTTCATCTACCTGGGCTACCGGATCGGGGAGCCGGCCGTCCGCGTGGTCGAGGTCATCGGGCGGTACTCGTGGTACCTGTCCATCGTCCTGCTGCTCTTCGTGTTCATCAGCCTGTGGCGGCAGTCCCGGGCCCGCCGGATCCGGATGACCCGGACCGCCGAGGCGCAGCCCGAGTCCTGAGCGTGGCCGTCAGCCGGGCAGCGCGGCGATCGAGGTGTCGTAGCCGCGCTGGGCCGCCCCGGCGAAGAGGCAGTCGATGACCGCGAGCTGGGAGATACGGCTGGACATGGAGCCGGTGCGGAAGGTGGTCTCCCGGGCCGCCGTCGTCAGCACCAGGTCGGCCGCGGCGGCGGCCGGCGAGCGGTCGTAGTTGGTCACCACGATCGTGGTGCCCCCCCGCCGCCGGGCGGCCTGCAGCGCCTCGACCACGGCGCCGGTGGTGCCGGAGTGGGTGATACCGAGCGCGACGTCACCCGGCCCGAGCAGCGAGGCCGAGGTCAGCGCGAGCTGGGCCTCGCTGGCCACGAAGGACACCAGGCCGATCCGGTGCAGCTTCTGGTGCAGGAGATGGCCGACCAGGCCGCTCGGCCCGACCCCGTAGATGTCGATCCGGGACGCCTTCATCAACGCGGTGATCGCGGACTCGAGCACGGCCAGGTCGAGGGTCGCGGCAGTGTCCTCGATCGCCCGGGCGTCGGCGTGGGTGATCTTCGCCACGACGTCGGCCAGGTCATCGGTCGCGCTGATGGTGCCGTTCGGCGGCGCGCCGGCCGCCCCGTCCGTCTCCTCGAACTGCGCCGCCCGGGCCAGCGCGATCCGCAGCTCCGGGTAGCCGGCCAGGCCGATCGCCCGGCAGAACCGCAGCACCGTGGTCTCCGACGTCTCGCACATCCGGGCGACCGCGGTGATCGAGCTCTCGGAGATGCCGGCCGGGTCCGCCAGCACGGCATGGGCGACGCGCTGCTCAGCCGGACGCAACGAGGGCAGCGCCCGTCGCACGTTGATCAGTACTGACAAAGCTGGCTTGTGCACGCCAAGACCAGCGCTCCCCCGAGCGGTCCCCACTGTCGCCCACCCCTCTGTAACGACCTGCGGCCAGCGTACCGGTGCTCAGGTCGGCAGGTGCTCATTGAGGAAACGTCGCGTGCTCGCCCACGCAGCCGCCGAGGCCTGCGGATGGTGGAAGGCCGGCGACGGGTTGTCGAACGCGTGGTTGGCGCCCGGATAGGTCTCGAACACCGCACCGTGCGCGGTGACCGCCTGCCGGACCTGCTCGATCGTCGCCGCCGGGATGAAGGCGTCGGCCAGGCCGAAGTGGTGCAGGCTCGGGGCGCGGACGTCCCCGGCCAGGTGGGTCAGGTCGCCGAGCGCCGACCCGTAGTAGCTGACCAGGACATCGACGTCGTCGACCGCGGCGGTGGCGAACGCCAGCCCGCCGCCGAAGCAGAACCCGAGCAGGCCGACCCCGCCGGTCACCTCGGCCAGGCCACGGACCTCGGCGAGCGTCGCCTGGACGTCTCGGACGGCCGCATCCCAGTCGAGCCGCGACACGACCGACATCGCCCGGCCCAGCACCTCCGGGTCGCCCTCGTCGATCTCGGCGTCGTCGAGCCGCCAGTAGATCTCCGGCGCGCACACGACGTAACCGAGCTCGGCGAGGTCGCGGCCGCGAGCCTGGATGTAGTCGCTGACTCCGAAGATCTCCTGGACGAGGACGATCCCGGGGCCGCGGCCGGCGGCGGGCCGCCACAGGTGGGCGGGCATCGTCCCCTCGCCGGTGTCGATCTTGACGCGCTCGGCGCCGGGGGGGGGGCCCGGGGGGGGGGGGGCGGGGCGCTCCAGCAGCACCGGTCGGTGCAGCGCCGCTTGCCCAAGGTCAGCTCGAA
>CAXTVE010000238.1:0-5421 GCA_964247485.1 uncultured Propionibacteriaceae bacterium | reverse complement strand
GGGACGGCACCCTGGAGAACCGCAACCCGGCCCCGTCCACCACCGGTCCACCCAGCCCCGGATCGGTGTCGTCGTCGACCCCGCCGGAGCGCGCACCGGCGGCGCCCGGTCCCGGCGCCAGCGGCACGGCATCGTCGGGGCCCTCCGCCACCGCCGCCCGGCCCACGACCACACCTCGACCGACCCCCCGCACCACGACCTCCTCGGAGCCACCCGAGACGAGCGAGCCGCCTGCGGCGACCCAGCAGCCCGATCCTCCCCGGTCCGGTAATGCGGCCGACGCCGTCCGCGGCTACTACGCGCTGATGCCCGCGGGGACCGAACAGGGCTGGTCGCTGATGACCGCGCGGTACCAGGAGAGGCAGGCGCGCAGCCGGGCCGTCTACGAGCGGTTCTGGGGGCAGTTCCGGCAGGTGGAGGTCAGCGACGTCACCAGCGACCGGCCCGACCGGGCGGTGGCCACGCTCACCTACTACCGCAAGGACGGCCGGGTGGAGGCCGAGCGGACCGAGTTCCGGTTCGTCGACGAGGGCGGCCGGCTCAAGATCGACCGGAGCAAGGTGATCCCCCGGAGCGCCGGGTAGCGTCAACCGGGTGCGCGTCGCCGTCCTCTCCGACACCCACAGCCCCCGCTTTTGGAAGGGCTGCCCCTCGGCCGTCGCCGCCCACCTCGACGGGGCCGACCTGATCCTCCACGCGGGCGACGTGTGCACCGCCGACGTGCTGGACGAGCTGTCGGCGTACGCCCCGGTGCGGGTCGTGCTCGGCAACAACGACGGGCCCGACGTGGCGACGTGGGGTGCGCCGGAGACGCTGGAGCTCGACCTGGCCGGGGTGGCCGTCGCGATGGTGCACGACAGCGGTCCCGCTGCGGGCCGGATGGCCCGGCTCCGCCGGCGGTTCCCCCGGGCCGATCTGGTGGTCTTCGGTCACTCGCACATCCCGTTCGACCAGGCTGAGGCCGGCGTACGGATCTTCAACCCCGGCTCACCCACCGACAGGCGCCGCCAGCCGCACCGCACGCTGGGCGAGCTGACGTTCGCCGACGGCGCGCTCCTCGCGGCGCGGATCGTCGAGCTGCCGTGACGACGACCCTCGACCTGCGCCGGGTGCGGTACGACTCCCCCGACCCGGCGGCGTTGACCGAGCAGGTGCAGGAGTTCTACGCCGCGGTGTACGGCGCCCCCGACACCACCCCCTTCACCGCCGACGACTTCGCACCGCCGTTGGGCGGCTTCCTGGTCGGCTACCTCGACGGGCGTCCGGTGGCCATGGGCGGCTGGCGGTTCGCGCCGCCCGCCGCGCCGGCCGGCGCGCGGCGGGCGGCGGAGATCAAGCGGATGTACGTCGCCGCCCAGGCCCGCGGCCGCGGCTTCGCGGCTGCGCTGCTGACCGCGCTCGAGGACGAGGCGCAGGCAGCCGGGGCGGACTGGATGGTGCTGGAGACCGGGCTGCCCCAGGTGGCGGCGATCCGGCTCTACCGGTCCGGCGGCTACGTCGACATCGCGCCCTACGGCTTCTACGCCGCCGAACCGAGCGTGGTCAGCCTCGGCAAGCGGCTCCGCCCGCCGGACTAGGTTGGGGGTATGGCAGACGACACCACCAAGCAGAAGATTGCATTCCTGGTCGCGGCCGAGGGCATCGAGGCCGTCGAGCTCACCGAGCCCTGGGCCGCGGCGGCGGACGCCGGGTACGCCCCGGTGCTGGTCAGTCCCGACGAGGGCACCGTGCAGCTGTTCGAGCACCTGGACAAGTCCGAGACCCGGCCGGTCGACCTGACCGTGGCCGACGCGAAGGTCGACGACTTCGCAGCCCTGGTGCTACCCGGCGGGGTGGCCAACCCCGACGCTCTGCGGACCGACGCGGCGGCGGTCGCGCTGGTGCGGGAGTTCGTCGAGTCCGGGCGCCCGGTGGCGGCCATCTGCCACGCGCCGTGGACGTTGATCGAAGCCGACGTGGTCCGCGGCCGCCGGCTGGCCTCCTGGCCGAGCCTGCAGACCGACATCCGCAACGCCGGCGGCGAGTGGGTCGACGAGGCGGTCGTGGTCGACGGCAACCTGATCACCAGCCGCAACCCGGACGACATCCCGGACTTCGTCGGCGCCCTGCTCGAGGCGGTCAACCACGGCGTCTCCAGCGCCGCCAACCTCGCCAGCACGCCCCGCTGAGTATTCCGGCTCGCGCCCGGTCGGTCGCTGCAGATCCCGCCTTGCTTCCTCGCTCGCGAACGGAAGAGCGTCGTCCGCGAGCTCAGGCGCAAAGCGGGACCGCGCTCCCCTCCCTACCCGACGCTCGCCGGGTCCGGCTCGCGCCCGGTCGGTCGCTGCAGATCCCGCCTTGCTTCCTCGCTCACAAACGGAAGAGCGTTGTTTGCAAGCTCAGGCGCAAAGCGGGACGCTCAGGCGACCTGGAAGGACCGCTTGGCCAGGCCCATCTGGAAGTCCTCGATCACGGTGGTCACCGTGGTCGGGTCGTCGGCTGCGCCGAGGGTGACGAACAGCGGGGTGTAGTGCTCGACGGTGGGGTGCGCGTACGGCATGCCGGGCGCGGCGCGGAAGTCAGCCAGCCGGTCGACCGCCCCGGTGTCGAGCAGGTCCTTGGCCCAGGCGTCGAAGTCACTCGACCAGCCCGGTACCCGGTTGTGGGCGAAGCTGTCCCGTTCCAGGAAGGGCAGCCCATGGGTGAGGTAGCCCGAGCCGACCACCAGCACGCCCTGCTCGCGCAGTGGCCGCAGCCGCGCCCCGATGGCCAGGAGCCGGTCCGGGTCGGAGGTCGGCAGACTGAGCTGGAGCACCGGTACGTCGGCGTACGGGTACATCACCTTGAGCGGCACCCACGCGCCGTGGTCGAGGCCGCGGTGGGGAGGCTGGTGCACCCGGTCCGGACCGGACAGCAGGCCGGCGACCTGGGCGGCCAGGGCACCGGCGTCCGGTGTCGGGTAGGTCATGGCGAAGAACCGGGGGTCGAAGCCGCCGAAGTCGTAGACCAGCGGGGTGGCGGCGGCCGACGCCGACAGGGCCAGCGGCGCCGACTCCCAGTGCGCGCTGACGATGAGCACGGCTCGCGGCTTGGGCATCGACCGCGCCCAGGCGAACAGCTGGGCGATCCAGAGCGGGTCGTTGAACAGCGGCGGCGCGCCGTGCCCGAGGTACAGGGCGGGCAGCGGTCCGTCCGCCTCCTGCCAGTGCGGCTGGGTCCGGCTGGCCGGGGCCGCGGTGGCGAGGAAGTCGTCGAACGCCCCGCCCTGAACCGGTGGGTTGAGCAGATCCATGCCCCAAGAATAGTTGAAGAAACAACTATTTCGAGCGAGTCACCAGCGCGGGTGGATCGACTCCCGGAGGCGATCGTCGTAGAGGTCGGCGACGGCCTCGAGGAACGCCGGCGGCAGGGCCTCGAGCGAGCCGGCCGCAGCGTTGGCCCGGGCCTGCTCCGGTGAGCGGGCACCGGGAATGACGGTGGTGACACCGGGCTGCTGCACGACCCACGCCAGGGCCGCCTGGGCCGGGGTCACGTCGGGCCCGAAGTGCTCGGCGACCAGGCTGCTGAACTTAGCGGCGGCCGCCACCCCGGTCTCGTAGTCGACGCCGGAGAAGGTCTCGCCCACGTCGAACGCCTCGCCCTGGCGGTTGTACTGACGGTGGTCGTTCGCCGCGAACTGGGTGTCCTTCGTGTAGCGGCCACTGAGCAGGCCGCTGGCCAGCGGCACCCGGGCGATGATGCCGACCCCGGCCGCGGCCGCCTCCGGCAGCACGAAGTCCAGCGGCTTTCGCCGGAACGCGTTGAGGATGATCTGCACCGATGCGACGCTGCGCCGCGCGATCGCGGTGAGCGCCTCGTCGACCGTCTCTACGCTGACCCCGTACGCGGCGATGACCCCCTCGGACACCAGCGTGTCCAGGGCGTCGTAGACCTCGTCGCGGGAGTACACCGGCGTCGGTGGGCAGTGCAGCTGCACCAGGTCGAGCTGGTCCACGGAGAGGTTGCGGCGGGAGCGATCCAGCCAGCTGCGGAAGTTGTCCAGCGTGTAGTGCTCCGGCTGTTGCTCGACCCGGCGGCCCATCTTGGTGGCCACCGTGACGACCGTGTCGGGTCGCTCGGCCAGGAACCGCCCGATCAGCTGCTCACTACGGCCGTCGCCATAGACGTCGGCGGTGTCGAAGAAGGTGACGCCGGCCTCGACCGCGGACGCCAGCACCTCCAGCGCCGCCGACTCGTCGACCTCGCCCCAGTCCGCGCCGAGCTGCCAGGTGCCCAGCCCCACCACCGAGACCGGACGCTCGGTCCGACCCAGAATGCGTTCCTCCATGATGTCCTTTCCCAAGTCCGTCGGAGTCGATCCCGTGGTCGAGGCCGGTGTGCTCACGCTGCGGCCGGCTCGAGGAGCGCGTCCACGAAGACCTCGGCGTCGAACGGTGCCAGGTCGTCCGCGCCCTCGCCCAGCCCGACCAGCTTGACCGGGACCCCGAGCTCGCGCTGCACCTGCACCACGATGCCGCCCTTGGCGGAGCCGTCGAGCTTGGTCAGCACGATGCCGGTGACGTCGACCACCGCCGCGAAGATCCGCGCCTGGGTCAGCCCGTTCTGGCCGGTGGTGGCGTCGAGGACCAGCAGCACCTCGCCGACGGGCGCCTGGCGCTCGATCACCCGTTTGACCTTGCCGAGCTCGTCCATCAGCCCGGTCTTGGTGTGCAGCCGGCCGGCCGTGTCGACCAGCACCACGTCGACCTCCTGCTCGATGCCCGCCTTGACGGCCTCGTACGCCACGCTGGCCGGGTCCGCCCCCTCGACCCCGCGTACGGTCGGCACCCCGACCCGGCTGCCCCAGGTCTCCAGCTGGTCGGCCGCCGCGGCCCGGAAGGTGTCCGCCGCGCCCAGCAGCACGTCCTTGTCCTCGGCGACCAGGACCCGGGCCAGCTTGCCCACGGTGGTCGTCTTGCCGGTCCCGTTCACCCCGACGACCAGCACCACCGCCGGCTGCTCCAGCCGCTCGACGTGCACGGTCCGGTCCAGGGTGGGGTCGACCAGCCGGATCAGCTCCTCCCGCAGCACGGTCCGGGCGTGCGCCGGGTCCGACACCCCCTCGACCCGCAGCCGGGTGCGCAGCGCCGTGACCAGCTCGGTGGTCGGGCCCACCCCGAGGTCTGAGGTGATCAGGGTCTCCTCGAACGCATCCCAGGTGTCCTCGTCGATCCGGTCCCGACTGAGGAGCAACAGCAGGCCGCGGCTCAGAGCCGAGTTCGACCCGGCCAGCTTCCGGCGCAGTCGGGCCAGTCGCCGTTCCCGCGTCTCGGGCCGCTCGAGCAGCGTCGACTCGGGCTCCTGCTCGACGAACGCCGGCGGCTCGCGGTCCAGGACCGCCGTGCCCGAAGCCGCGGTCGAGCCGGACCGGTCGTCGGTGCCGGACGCTTCGTCCCCCCGGCC
>CAXTVE010000237.1:0-5428 GCA_964247485.1 uncultured Propionibacteriaceae bacterium | reverse complement strand
CGGAGGATACGAGATTCGAACTCGTGAGGGCGTGAACCCAACCCGCTTTCCAAGCGAGCGCCATAGGCCTCTAGGCGAATCCTCCGCGCGGAACCTTACCGGCAGGCCCAAGGGTGGGGGAAACCAGTTGGCGCCGGGGTTGGCGTCGTACGGGGCACCTGCCGGCCCGATCGGCCCCGGAACGCGCCGACCGGCGACGAGCCGGCGAGACGCGGGGGCAACCGCCCGTGACGGCTGTGTGAAGGTCGCCACCGCCGGAGTGTCGCACCGCCTTGCGCCGGGAGTTGGGGTCTACCGTCTCCGGCATGTCTCTGCGCATCCTTCCCAGCGGCACCAGCACCAAGATCCAGTTCGTGCTGCCCGACGATGTCCATGACGGCCCGGTGTCGGCGGTCGGCACCTTCAACGACTGGACACCTGGCGCCCACAAGCTCGTCCGGCGCCGCAACGGCACCCGCAGCGTCACCGTTGCGGTCCCCGCGGGGGAGCGGGTGCAGTTCCGCTACCTCGGCGAGGGCGGCGTCTGGTTCGACGACGAGGACGCGGAGGCCATCACGCCCGAGGGTTCGCTGCTCACGGCCTGACCCGGCTCCGACCCGGTCGTACCCGGCGTCACCCCCTCCCGCGTCGGCTCCTCCTCGGGCGCCTCGGCGTACCGACGGCTCAGCTGCCGGTAGAACCGGCTGCGCAGGGCCAGCGCCGTCACCACCAGGCCGATCACGCCGGTGAGCACGAAGACCAGGGCGATCCCGCGGTCCTGTCCGGTGCCGAACCACGACCCGATCAGGTCCGCACCCGCCCCGTCGGTCATGAACGGGATGAAGGCCAGCTGGGTGATCGGCCCGATCAGGAACGCGGTCAGCGGTGACGCGGCCTGCTCGATGCTCTGGGCGAACCCGAAGACCCGGCCCTGGCGCTCGTAGGGCACCACCCTCTGCAGGATGGTCTGCTCGGCCGCCTCGGCGTACGGGATCAGGACCATGTACACCGCCATGCCGATCGTCAGGAACACGATCGAGGACCGCAGCGGGAACAGGATCGTGACGCTCCACAGCACCACGTTGATCAGCAGCAGCACCCGCAGCGGGTTGCTGCTCAACCCGGTCCTGGCCACCGCCAGGCCGCCCACGATGAAGCCCGTGCTGAGGGCACCCCAGAGCAGGCCCCAGGCCTGCACCGACATCAGCGACAGCCCGTACGCGTCCATCAGGGCCATGAACGCCCCGCCGAGGAAGTTGTTGAAGCAGGAGAACCCGATCAGCGCGAGCAGCCCGGGCACGCCGCGCACCAACCGCAACGTCCCCCGCAGGTCCACCTTGCGGTCGCCCGGGTCGGCGGGGGCCGCCTCGACCACCTCACCGTCGATCCGGCGCCGGTCGTCGACCCGCACGAGCGCCAGGTGGATGAGCGCGGCGACCATCACGCCCATTGCCAGCAGCAGTACGTAGAACATGTCGCCGGCCGCCACCAGCAGGCCGCTGATCACCGAGGTGATCAGGAACGACACCCCGCTCGCCGTGCCGACCAGGCCGTTGGCCCGGTCCCGCCGCTCCTTCTCGATCAGCACCGTCACCAGGGTCATCAGCGCGATGGTGCGGAGATTGCCGGCGATCACTCCGACCATCGCCACCACGATGAACACCCACAGCCGCACGCTGGCCGGATCGGTGAAGACCTCTTTCGGCGTCGCCTGGTACAGCGCGAACGCCGCCAGGTAGAGCACCAGCGAGGCCAGCGTCGATCCCTGCATCACGGTCTTCTTGCGCAGGCGGTCGACCAGGCTGCCGAACCAGATCCCGCTCAGCGCGGTCGCCACCAGGAAGATGCCGGCCACCATCCCGGTCGCCAGGACCGACGTGGTCTCCAGGTAGACCCAGAAGGTGATCGCGAACCAGACGGTGAAGTTGATCACCGACACCAGGAGGACGTTGGCCAGCAGGTGCAGGAAGACCCGGTGCGCGCTGTTCCGCAGGTCGACGGCGGTCGGCTTGGCTGGCGAAGTCATGGCGGGAGGCTCCTGTTCTCGGTCGTCTCCATACTGACCCCGGCCACTGACAGAAGTCATCGCCCGGGTTCGATCGCGTATGCTTTCCTACCGGTCCCTCGCGCGGCGATACCTCACCCAACCCCCCCAGGGCTTGACGGCAGCAAGGGTAAGTGAGCTCTTTCGGGTGCGCGAGGGGCTTTTACTGTCCGCTCGCGGACCGCTGATCACACCGCGTACGCCGCGAGGATCCGGTCCAGCTCGACCCGGCTGCCCTCCGGCATGAACAGCTCCGCGACCAGCCCGGCCTCCTTGGCCCCCGCGACGTTGTCGGCGTTGTCGTCGAGCAGCAGCGTCCGCCCCGGCCGGGTGCCGAGGCGCTCGACCGCCGTTCGGAAGTAGGCCGGGTCGGGCTTCGCCAGCCCCATGTCGCAGGAGTAGAACAGGACGTCGAACACCTCGTCGTAGCCGAGGTTGTCCCGCATGTACGCGGCCCGCTCGGGATGCTGGTTGGTGGTCAGCGCGCACCGCACGCCAGCAGTCCGCAGCTCCTGCACCGCCTCCACCATCACCGGGTCGACGTCGATGTGCTGCCACATCGTGAGCACGTCCTCCGCCGGCATCGCCACCTGCCACCGCTCCAGCACCCCGCGCAGCGGCTCGAGGAATGGCGTCTCCCCGGCCAGTGATGGCAGCTCGGAGATCATCACGTCGCCCAGGAACCGGGTGATCCGGTCGTCGTCCGCACCCTCCCCGATCAGGGCGGTCATCGCGTACCACCACTGCTCGTCGACGGTCTGCATCACCCCGTCGGCGTCGAAGAGAATCGCGTCGAACCGCATGCTCAACCTCCCTCGAGGCCCAGGCGCCGCATCAGGCCCATCGCGTCGTACGGGGCCCGCACCTTCGCGTCGTTGTCGCAGTAGAGGTAGACATCCTGCCCCGCCTCACTCCAGCGCCGGATCCGGCCCGCCCAGTCGTCCAGCGCCGCGTCACTGTAGCCGCTCGCGTAGAGCTCCTCGTGCCCGTGCAGCCGCACGTAGCTGAAGTCGGCTGTCCTCTCGTCGATGATCGGCCACTGGCCCGGGTTGTCGGCCAGCACCAGGGCGACCTCGTGCCGCCGCAGCAGGTCGTAGAACTCCCGGCTGCGAAAGCTCTCGTGCCGCACCTCGATCGCGTGCCGCAGCCGATGGTCCGGGTACGCGGCCGTCAGCTCAGCGCGGTCGTCCGGCACCCGCTGGTCGCGCCCGGCGGCGATCTCGGCGGCCCGGCCGGCGGTCCGCGGCAGCGCGGAGAGGAAGGAATCCAGCCGGTCCGCGGCAAAACCGAGCATCGGCGGCAGCTGCCACAGCAGCGGCCCGAGCTTGGTGCCGAGCGCGAGCAGGCCGGAGGCGAGGAAGTTGGCCAGCGGCGTCTCGATGTCGCTCAGCTTCTTGAGGTGGGTGAGGAAGCGGCTGCCCTTGACCGCGAACTCGAAGCCGGCGGGGACCGCCGCGGCCCACCCGGCGTACGCCGAACGCCGTTGCAGGGAGTAGAAGCTGCCGTTGATCTCCACGCTGTTCATCCGCCGGGCGACGTACGCCAGCTCGTCACGCTGGCGCAGCCCGGGCGGGTAGAAGTCGCCCCGCCAGGGCGGGTAGGTCCACCCGGAGATGCCGACGCGGACGACCACCGGGCCAGGCTAAGCGGCCGGTGCCGGCTGTCCGTGGCGGGGCATAAGGTGCAAGGCGTGGAAGAACCGGGGCTCGAGAACACCGAACCCGACCTGCCGGAGTTCAGCCAGGACGAGGCGCTGTTCGGGGAGCCGGCAGGCACCGACCGGGGCGCCTCGGCGCCGCTCGCCCTCTATCGGCGCTACCGGCCGGACACCTTCGCCGACGTCATCGGCCAGGAGCACGTCACCGAGCCGCTGCAGCGGGCGCTGACCAACAACCGGGTCAACCACGCCTACCTGTTCTCCGGCCCGCGTGGGTGCGGCAAGACGACCTCGGCGCGCATCCTGGCCCGGGCGCTGAACTGCCAGTACGGCCCCATCGCCGTCCCCTGCGGTCAGTGCCAGTCGTGCCGAGACCTGGCCCGCGGCGGGTCGGGCAGCATCGACGTGATCGAGATCGACGCGGCCAGCCACGGTGGCGTGGACGATGCCCGGGACCTGCGGGAGCGGGCGTTCTTCGCGCCGGTGGCCAGCCGCTACAAGGTCTACATCGTCGACGAGGCGCACATGGTGACCACGGCGGGCTTCAACGCCCTGCTCAAGCTGGTCGAGGAGCCGCCGCCGCACGTCAAGTTCATCTTCGCGACCACCGAGCCGGACAAGGTGATCGGCACGATCCGCTCGCGGACCCACCACTACCCGTTCCGGCTGGTGCCGCCGCGGGTGCTGACCGACTACCTCGGCAAGCTGTGTGCGGCCGAGGGGATCCAGGTGGAGCCCGCCGTGCTGCCGCTGGTGGTCCGGGCCGGTGCGGGGTCGGTGCGTGACTCGCTTTCGGTGCTGGACCAGCTGCTCGGCGGGGCCGACGAGCACGGCGTGGCCTACCAGCAGGCCACGGCCCTGCTCGGTTACACCCCGGACTCGCTGCTCGATGAGTTCGTTGACGCCTTCGCCGCCGGGGATGCCGGCGGGGTGTTCACCTGCGTGGACAAGGTGATCGAGGTCGGCCAGGACCCGCGCCGGTTCGCCGAGGATCTGCTGCGGCGGATCCGGGACCTGGTGCTCGTGGCCGCCGTGCCCGACGCCCTGTCGTCCGGTCTGGTCGACGCCGCCCCGGACCAGGCCGAGCGGCTCTCGTCGCAGGCCGCCCTGCTCGGGGCGGGTGAGCTGACCCGCGCCGCCGAGGTCATCGCTGTCGGGCTGACCGAGATGCGGGGGACCACCGCGCCGCGACTGCACCTGGAGCTGATGTGCGCCCGGGTGCTGCTGCCGGGGGCCGACGTCGACGGCCGGGGCGTCCACGCCCGGCTCGACCGGCTCGAGCGGCGGGTCGGCATGACCGGGTCGGCCGCGGCGCCGGCCCCGACGACTCGCCCTGAGCCTGGGGAAAGTCGGGAACCCGCAGCGCCCGCGCCCGCACCTGACGCCACGCGCCCTGAGCCTGTCGAAGGGCCGGCGGAGTCGGCGGAGCTGCCCGAGGACCCGCCCCCGCCCGACGACATGCGCGGTCCGGCCGGCGGGGAGACCGACAACACCAAGCTCGACGCCGAGCCCGACCCGGCCGAACCGGCGCCGGGGGCGAAGTTCACCGTCACCGATCTGCGCCGGCTGTGGCCCGAGGTGCTCGAGGAGGTCAAGGGCAAGCGCCGCTTCACCTGGATCCTGCTCAGCCAGAACGCGCAGGTCGCCGAACTGCGTGGCAACACCCTGCTGCTGGCCATGAGCAACGCCGGGGCCCGCGACAGCTTCGGCCGCGGTGGCAGCGAGGACGTGCTGCGCGAGGCGCTGGT
>CAXTVE010000236.1:0-5434 GCA_964247485.1 uncultured Propionibacteriaceae bacterium | reverse complement strand
GTGTCCAGGTCGGCCCCGGTCAGCAGCGGGATCTCCCCGGCGGCGATCGCCCCGCAGTGCACCCCGCGGACCAGGAACGACGCCAGCGCCTGGGCGGTCGCCGGCTCGTCCAGCACCCGGCCGCCGGTGCGCTGCAGATAGGCGGCGAGCCGGGCGCCGATCTGCTCCAGGTCGGTGCGGAAGAACACGTAGGTGGCCATGAACCGGGTGACCAGCTGCGCCGGGTGCAGGTCCCAGCCCTGGTAGAAGCCGCGTTCCAGCGACCGCCGGATGAGCCCGGCGTGCAGGGCCCAGGCGGCGCGGACCTGGTCGAACTCCCCGACCGGGAGCTGGTTCGTCGACCCGTCACTGACCCGTACGCCGGTGCCGGCCGCCGCCACCTGCATCACCGCCTTGGCGTAGTCGGCCGCGGGGTGGTCGAGGCTCTGGTAGCCGCCGGCGACCTCCAGCCCGGCGGTGTAGTCGTAGGTGCCGAAGTGCAGCCCGGTGCAGCGCCCGGCGGCGGCGTGCACCATCGCGGCCACGCCCGCGGCGCCGTCGGCCAGCAGCACCGCCTGCGGCGTCTCCACCTGGATCTCGAACTTCAGCGCCCCGCCGCGCAACCCGTACGCCCGCTCCAGCCGGCTGCAGATGTCCACCATGGTGCTGACCTGGGCCACCGACGTGACCTTGGGCAGGGTGATCACCCAGCCCGGCGGCAGCTCCGCGCCGTCCAGCAGCCCGCGGAGCACCAGGTCGAGCGACCGCAGCCCCCGCCGCCGGGTCGCGGGCTCGAGGGACTTGCAGCGGACGCCGAGGAAGGGCGGCGCGAAGCCGGTGCTGACCGCGGCGGCCAGGTGCACCCCGACCATCTGGGCGTGCCGGTCCTCCTCCTCGTCGGAGCGGGTGCCATAGCCGTCCTCGAGGTCGACCCGGAGGTCCTCGATCGGCTCGGCGCGCAGCTTGTCGCGCACCGACGGCCACACGGCCTTGAGGGACCCGAGGTTCAAGCCGGTGACCCGGGCCATGTCCTCCGGCCGCGGGGCGTAGCGGGCCAGGGCGGCGGCCGCAGCGGCCCCCCACTCGTCCGCCACCTCGACGTGGAACTGGTCAGCCGGGACGTAGACGGTGTGCACCGGCTGCCGGGCGATGCTCGTCCCCGGGTAGCTGCGCTCCCGCGCCGCGTCGTCGCCCGCCAGACGGCGGTCGATGTCGGCCAGGTCGTCGTCGCTGAGGCCCAACGTCACAGGCACGACGCGACCCCCGATGACGGTGACGGACGGATGGGCAACCATTGTCAGGTTAGGCCCCCTCGGCCCGGGCCAGCAGGGTCTTGCTGGCGGCGTCGACTTCTTTCGCGAGCGATACCGGGTCCACGGTGACCAGCCGGCTCTGCTCGATCACCGGCGCACCGTTGACCAGCAGCAGCTCCAGGGGCGGCTGGCCGCCCAGCACGAGTGCGGCGACCGGGTCGGCGACGGCGACGTGGGCCAGGGTGTCCAGCCGCCACACCGCCAGGTCAGCGAGCTTGCCGACCTCGAGCGACCCGATCTCGCCCTCCCGGCCGAGCACCCGCGCCCCGCCGATGGTCGCCATCTCCACGGCGTCGCGGACCCCCAGCGCCTGCGGCCCGCCCCGCGCCCGGGCGAAGAGCAGTGCGTGCCGCAGCTCCTCCCAGAGCGCCGCGTACTCGTTGCTCGCCGCTCCGTCCACCCCCAGTCCGACCGCCACCCCCGCATCCCGGAGGTCGCGGACCCGGGCGATGCCGGCGCCGCGCCGGGCGTTGGACGACGGGCAGTGGGCGACCGACGTGCCCGTCGCCGCCATCGTCGCGATCGACGCGTCGTCGAGGTGGACCGCGTGGGCGTACCAGACGTCGGGCCCCAGCCAGCCGAGGCTCTCCAGGTACTCCACCGGCGTCGCGCCGAAGCGCTCCCGGCAGTAGTCCTCCTCGTCCCGCGTCTCCGCGAGGTGGGTGTGCAGCCGTACGCCGGAGGCCCGCGCCAGCGCCGCCGACTCGGTGAGCAGGTCGCCGGAGACCGAGAACGGCGAGCACGGGGCCAGCCCGATCCGCAGCATCGAGTCGAAGCCCGGGTCGTGGTGGGCGGCGATCGCGGCCTCGGACGCGGCCAGGATCGCGTCCCGGTCCTCGACCACGTCGTCCGGCGGGAGCCCGCCGGCGCTCCGGCCGAGGTCCATCGAGCCGCGGGTCGGGGAGAAGCGCAGGCCGACCGTTCGCGCCGCCTCGATCGTCGCGGTCAGCAGGTCCCCGCCGCCGGAGGGGAACACGTAGTGGTGGTCGGTGGTCGTGGTGCAGCCGGTCAGGGCCAGCGTGGCCAGCGCGCCGGTCGCCGCCGTCCGGGTGATCTCCTCGTCGAGCCCGGCCCACGTCGGGTAGAGCGTGGTCAACCACTCGAACAGGGTGCCGTCGACCGCGAACCCCCGGGTCACCCACTGGTAGAGGTGGTGGTGGGTGTTGACCAGTCCGGGGGTGACCAGGCAGCCGGACCCGTCCACCCGCCGCCCCTCGAGGCCCGCCGGCGCTGGGCCCGGGCCGACGTAGACGATCCGGGTGCCGTCGGTGACCACGTGTCCCGTTGCGTACTCCGACCGGGTCTCGTCGCACGTGAGCACGTGCGCCCCCTCGAGGATGATCACTACGCGAACCCCGGCACGGTGTCCCAGGCCCGTCCGGCCGGCGGGGCGTCGTCGCGCAGCACCGTGGCCTGGATCAGGCCGTAGGGCCGGTCATCGGCGTGGAACACCTCACCGGGGTTGTCCAGGCCGAAGGGCGAGAGGTCGTAGACGAAGTGGTGCAGGTTCGGCGCGGAGAACTTGATCTCCGCCACCTCCTCGTGCGCCTCCAGCACCGCCCGGCCCATCGCGTACAGGGTCTGCTGCAGGGCCAGGCTGTGCACGGTCGCGAACTGCTCGAGCAGGATCTGCCGGACGCTGCCGTAGACCTTCCCCCAGTCGACCTCGGTGCCGACGTAGCGCCAGCGGGCGACCAGCGACGTGGCCATCACCCGGTCGCTGGTCGGGGCCAGCGTGGTGTACTCGTCGACCAGGAAGTCCTTGAACTCCGACCCGGTCGACTTGAGGACCACCAGGTTCTTGAACCCGGAGACCAGGTGCTCCTCCCCGCCGTCCACGGTCAGCACCGTGGTCCGGGTCTCCTGCCCTCGCCGTACCCAGGTGTGGTCGTGCTCGACCCCGCCCACCAGGACCCGCTCCCACGCGTACTCGTCCACCTCGATCCGGCAGCCGGTCACCGGGGCGACGTCGCGGACGAAGTGCCGGCCCAGGGCGAGGGCGAACTCCTCGATCTCGCCCACCCCGACCTCACGCGCGTACGCGTAGATCGTCTGCTTCTGGGTGTCGGTCGGGAGCACCGACGTCTGGTCGCCGTCCAGGTGGGCGGCGGTGAAGTCGCCGCGCAGGGCGCTGGACACGTTCAGGTCGCGGATCTCGTGCCGCGGGGAGTCGCGGTAGATCCGGACGACCCGGTTCTCCGCCTTGCCGTACTGGTTGGGACCGAGCACGATGCCCATGATCATCCTTTCGCAGGGGCTGGCGAAGCGGCGCTGATCAACCAACAGGTCGGTGTTCCGGGCCCATCCTCCCGCACCGGAGCGGCCGACGGAAGGTGATCGGACCGTTACCCTTGGTCAGTGGCACGAGGCGATGGCCGGCTGAATCACGATCTCGACCCCACCGACCGCGGACCACAGGACGCGTGCGGCGTGTTCGGGGTCTGGGCGCCGGACGAGGAGGTCGCCAAGCTCGCCTACTTCGGCATCTACGCGCTGCAGCACCGCGGGCAGGAATCGGCCGGCATCGCCGTCAGCAAGGGCCGCCAGATCATGGTCTCGGTGGACATGGGGCTGGTCTCCCAGGTGTTCAACGAGGCCGCGCTGGAGTCGCTCCGTGGAGCGCACCTGGCGATCGGTCACTGCCGCTACTCGACCACCGGGGCGAGTGTCTGGCAGAACGCCCAGCCGACCTTCCGCTCCACCGCGACCGGCGGCATCGCCCTGGGGCACAACGGCAACCTGACCAACACCCTCGAGCTGCGGGACTGGCTGGCCGAGCGCGACGACGCCTCCGAGTCGCTGGTCCCCGGGTCGCTGCTCAGCGAGGCGACCACCGACACCTCCCTGGTCACCGCGCTGCTGGCGACCTTCCCGGGCGAGTCCACCGAGCAGGCGGCCCTGCAGGTGCTGCCGCGGCTCCGCGGCGCGTTCTGCCTGGTCTTCATGGACGAGGAGACCCTGTACGCGGCCCGCGACCCCCAGGGCATCCGGCCCCTGGTGCTGGGCCGGCTGGAGCGTGGCTGGGTGGTCGCGAGCGAGACGGCGGCGCTGGACATCGTGGGCGCGTCGTTCGTCCGCGAGGTTGCGCCGGGGGAGCTGCTGACCATCGACGCGAACGGGCTGCGCAGCTCGCAGTTCGCGGCGCCGGACCCCAAGGGCTGCCTGTTCGAGTACGTCTACCTGGCCCGGCCGGACACCATGATCTCCGGATCGCGGCTGCACTCGGTCCGGGTCGAGGTCGGCCGCACGCTGGCCCGGGAGTTCCCGGCCGACGCGGACCTGGTCATCCCGGTGCCCGAGTCGGGGACGCCGGCGGCGATCGGGTACGCCGAGGCGTCCGGCATCCCGTACGGGCAGGGCCTGGTCAAGAACTCCTACGTCGGCCGCACCTTCATCCAGCCCAGTCAGACCATCCGCCAGCTCGGCATCCGGCTGAAGCTCAACCCCCTGCGGGACGTCATCGCCGGCAAGCGGCTGGTGGTGGTGGACGACACCATCGTCCGGGGCAACACGCAGCGGGCGCTGGTCCGGATGCTGCGGGAGGCGGGCGCCGCCGAGGTGCACATCCGGATCTCGGCCCCACCGGTGAAGTGGCCGTGCTTCTACGGCATCGACTTCGCCTCGCCGGCGGAGCTGATCGCGAACGGCCTGGCCATCGACGAGATCCGCCAGTCCCTCGGGGCCGACTCGCTCGGCTACGTCTCCCTGGAGGGCCTCGTCGCGGCCACCAACGTGGGCGCCGACGCCCTCTGCCGGGCCTGCTTCGACGGCATCTACCCGGTCGAGCTGCCGCTGAGCGCCCGGCTGGGCAAGTACGTGCTGGAGGATGCCGCCTCCGACGGCGCCACCCCGGTCGACCTCGACGACCGCGAACCGGTCACCGCCGGCGTCGGCGCGCTGGACGCCCTGACCCGGCCCTGACTGGGCTCGCTGGTTCAGTGGTCCCGCCCACCTCGCTCGAGGTCCCGTCGTCCCCGCCGAGGTGAGAGGGTGGGCGCGTGACTGAGGGGCAGCAGGCAGAGCCGAGCGCGTACGCCGCCGCCGGGGTCGACATCGCGGCGGGGGACCGGGCCGTCGAGCTGATGAAGCACTGGGTGGAGACGACCCGGCGCTCGGAGGTGCTCACCTGGCTCGGTGGGTTC
>CAXTVE010000235.1:0-5456 GCA_964247485.1 uncultured Propionibacteriaceae bacterium | reverse complement strand
CGCCACGGGGCGGCCGAGGTAACCGCCGGTCACGTGACTGCGGTCGACGCGCTCGTCACCCGTTGGCGCGGCCAGGGAGAAATCCACCTGCCGGGTGTCAGTGCCCTCCGTCAGGATGGGAGCTTGCACTGCCGCCCGGATAAGTAAGGACACATGCCACCCGCCATCAGCGTGACCGACCTCGGCAAGACCTACGTCGTGCCCGAGCGCGAGGGCGGCGTGCGTGCGGCGATGGTCGCCCTGGTCCGCCGGCGGACCAAGGAAGTGCCGGCGGTCGCGGGCGTCAGCTTCACCATCGAGCCGGGCGAGGTCGTCGGGTTCCTCGGACCCAACGGGGCCGGCAAGACGACCACGCTGAAGATGCTCGCCGGGCTGCTGCACCCCAGCGCCGGCACCGCGAGCGTGCTCGGCTTCACCCCGTGGCGGCGCGACCGCGACTACCTCGGCCAGATGTCGCTGATCATGGGCCAGCGCAACCAGCTGCACTGGGACATCCCGGTGCTCGACTCCTACCGGCTCAACCAGGCGATCTTCCGCATCCCACCGGCCGCCTTCGGTTCCCGGCTGGACGAGCTGGTCGCGCTGCTCGACCTGGAGGAGCTGCTGCGCAAGCCGGTGCGCAACCTGAGCCTGGGGGAGCGGATGAAGTGCGAGATCGCCGGCTCGCTGCTGCACGCGCCGGCGGTGCTGTTCCTGGACGAGCCGACCATCGGGCTCGACGTGGCGATGCAGCGGCGGATCCGGTCGTTCGTCGCGGAGTACAACGAGCGCACCGGCGCCTGCGTGATGCTGACCAGTCACTACATGGCGGACGTCGAGGCGCTCTGCCGCCGGGTGATCGTGATCCATCAGGGCCGGCTGCTCTTCGACGGGGACCTGGCCGGGCTCGTGCAGCGGTTCGCCGCGCACAAGACCATCACCGTGGAGCTGGAGGAGGGTGCCGCAGTGCCCGACCCACTGCCGGCCGGGCTGGTGAACGGCGCCGAGGTGACCCGGACGGTGACCGGGTTCTCCGTCCGCGTGCCCAAGTCCGAGACCCCGGCGACGGCCGGCCGGCTGCTCGCCGCCCTTCCGGTGGCCGACCTGACCATCGAGGAGCCGCCCGTCGACGCGGTGATCGAACAGGTCTTCGCGGCCCCGGCCTCGGCCGCCCACCGCTATGACTGACACCAGCACGCGGCCCGAGCTCGGCCGCTTCTCGCTGTCCGGCCTGGCCCACTACTACCGGGGCCGGTTCGCGGTGGCCTTCGCGGCCAACCTGGCCTACCGGGGCGCGGTCGCGATCTGGGTCTTCACCACCGTGATCCAGCCGCTGGTCTACATCGCGATCTGGCGCACCGTCGCGGGCTCGGGGGAGACCGCGGGCTACACGGCCAACCAGTTCGTGGCGTACTTCCTGGTCATGATGGTGGTCGATCACCTGACCTTCATCTGGCACATGTTCGAGTTCGAGTGGCGGATCCGGACCGGGGCGTTCTCGCCGCCGCTGATGCGGCCGATCCACCCGATCCACAACGACGTGTGCGAGAACCTGTCCTACAAGCTGATCGGGCTGGTCGGCGTCCTGCCGGCCGCCGCGCTCATCGGTCTGGCCTTCGATGCGGACCTGTCCGGCGTCGGCGTGACCACCGTGGCGCCGTTCCTGGTCGCGCTGGTGCTGGCCATGGTGCTGCGGTTCGTGCTCGAGTGGTGCGTGGCGCTGGCCGCGTTCTGGCTGACCAAGGTGACGGCGATCAACTCGCTGTTCTTCGCCCTGACCACCTTCTTCGGCGGGCTGTTCGCGCCGCTGAGCGTCCTGCCGGGCTGGATGCAGACCGCGGCGGCGTGGACGCCCTTCCCGTGGAGCCTGGCCTTCCCGGTGGAGGTGTTCCTGGGCCGG
This sequence comes from uncultured Propionibacteriaceae bacterium, assembly GCA_964247485.1. Lineage (GTDB taxonomy): Bacteria > Actinomycetota > Actinomycetes > Propionibacteriales > Propionibacteriaceae > Microlunatus. The sequence goes on along the minus strand of CAXTVE010000235.1, from coordinate 3,577 downwards.
CGTACGGGGACCGACGTCTGGCTGGGGTACGCGATCCAGCTGGGCTGGATCGTGCTGGCCGTCGGCGGGTTGAGCCTGCTCTGGCGGCGGGCGACCCGGCGCTACGCGGCGGTCGGGGCATGAAGCTGCCGTCGAACCGCAGGGGGGGACGACCCCCCCGAACTCCCCCGCAACTGCATGGTGTGCGCGTCCTGCGGGCGTACCTGTCACTCGGGGTGCTCAACCTGGTGCAGTACCGCTCGGACTTCTTCATCGCGCTGCTCAACGCCGCGGTCAGCCTGGTCACGCAGCTGCTGGCCCTGTCGGTGGTGTTCACCGCGACGTCGGACCTGCGGGGCTGGGGCCCGAACGACCTGCTGGTGCTCGTCGGCATCCACTTCTTCATCTCCGGGCTGATCGGCATCGTGATGCGGCCCTCGATGGAGGCGCTGATGGAGGGCATCCGGCTCGGCACCTTCGACTTCGTGCTGATCAAGCCGGCCGACTCGCAGCTGCTGGCCAGTGTGCAGACCGTCGCGCCACAGGCGGCCACCGACGTGGTGGTCGGTGCCGGGGTGATCATCTTCGGGATGACCCGGCTCGGCTTCGCGCTCGGTCCGCTGGACGTGCTGCTCTTCGTCGTGATGCTGCTCGCCGGGCTGGTCATCGTCTACAGCTTCCTGCTGCTGCTGGCGACCTGCGCCTTCTGGTTCGTGAAGCTGGACAACGTGCTGGTGATCTTCCAGTCGCTGTTCGGCAACGCCGGGCGCTGGCCGGTCACCATCTTCCCGCCCGGCCTGCGGGTGTTTCTCACCTTCGCGGTGCCCGTCGCCTTCGCGGTGACCGTGCCCGCCCAGGCCCTGACCGGCCAGCTCGGCGCCGGCACCGCCCTGCTGGCCCTCGCCGTCGCCGCCGGCTTCGCGGTCGCGTCCCGGCTCTTCTGGCTGTACGCCCTCCGCCACTACACCGGTGCCTCCGCCTGACTCCCTTGCGACCTTTCCACCCCGTCGCGACCGATAGAGAGGTCGCAACGGGGAGGAAAGGTCGCAAGCAGCGGCAGCGGCTCCGGCGGCCGCGGACAAAGGCCCGCTGGAGCCGGAGGATGAGGTCGTCCGGCGCGTAGAGGTCAGCCCAGATCCAGCGGACGATCTGCCAGCCGAGGTCGCGGAGCCGGTCCTCGCGGAGCTTCTCCTCGAACAGCGCATCCTCCGGGGTCTGACCCGGCTTGAGCAGCAGGCGGCCGTACTTCTTCCTCCCGTCGAACTCGCCCAGGGTCCGCTCCTCGTCCCAGCCGAAGTCGGCGCGGCCCACGAACCGGCGCCGCTTGTCGAACACCCGGAACTGCGGCGCAGGCGCGGGGATGCGGTGCTCGGCGAACACCACGCGGCTCATCGACTCGCCCGGGCTCTCCGTCCGCGGGTCGAGGAGCGCGACCGTACGCCGGGCGTTGGGTATGCCGCGCCGCTGACCGGCAGCGGCCAGTCGCTCCGTCAGCTCCTCGGTGCTCAGCCCCTGCTGGAGGGCGACGTCGCCGACGGGCACGGCGAGCAGCGGGCGAAGCGCGCACGCCAGGTCCAGCACCGTACGCCCCAGGCTGGTCACGCGGAACCCGCCGACCTCCACCACGTCGGATTCGGGAAGGGGCTGACCGTGCACCTGGACGTAACGCCGGACGCGGCCCTGACCCTGCCGGTCCCGGGTCAGATGGACCCGGGCCAGCTGGTCCTGTCCGATCGGCAGACCGTGGATGGCTGCGGCGGAGGCGTGGCTGACCACGGACTCGGGGGCGCACTGGCCGACCGTCGCCTCGAGTAGCTGCAGGTGGGTCAGGCGGGGGTCGAGCTCGCCGGTCTCGCCGGCCGCGTACGCGCCCCGGCGGATGCGGACCAACTCGGTCTTACGGGTCAACCGGGTCAGCTCGGCGTAGGAGTAGCCCTGCTCGAGCAGGGTCTTGCTGAGTCGCACGTGCGTCATGGCCTCAGCCGACGACAGGTGCCTGACCAGCCGTAAGGGGGCTCGGGAAATCTGTGGATAACCGCGGCCGGGTCGAGCTGCCGGTGGTTGCGATCTCTCCGCCCCCTTGCGCCGGATGTGGAGGCCGCAATGGGGCGGAACCGGCGCAAACGCAGGATGGGTCCCGGTATGGGAGGCTGTCGACGTGGACACGAGCCAGATCAGCGGCGACCTGACGCGGGTTCTCTACTCCGCCGACGAGGTGCAGGCGCGGATGGTCGAGCTGGCCGCGGAGATCGACCGCGACTACGCCGGCAAGAACCTGCTGCTGGTGGGGGTGCTCAACGGGGCGGTGATGGTGATGGCCGACCTGTCGCGGGCCCTGAGCGTGCACTGCCGGATGGACTGGATGGCCATCTCCTCCTACGGCTCGGGCACGAAGTCCTCCGGGGTGGTCCGGATCCTCAAGGACCTGAGCACCGACATCAGCGGCGTGCACGTCCTGGTGGTGGAGGACATCATCGACACCGGCCTGACCCTGAGCTATCTGGTCAGCAACCTCAACTCGCGCGGCCCGGCCAGCCTCAACGTGATGGCGGCGTTCCGTAAGCCGGAGGCGCAGCGGGTCGCCGTCGACGTCCGCTACGTCGGCTTCGACATCCCGAACGAGTTCGTCGTCGGGTACGGCCTGGACTACGACGGCCACTACCGCAACCTCACCGGAGTCGGTACGTTGAGTCCGCACGTCTACTCGTGATCCGCGTGGTTGGCGCCGACCGCTAACCTTGGCGCTGACGAATATGTCGCCGTCCTAGGCAGGTCATGAATTTCAAGCGAATCCTTCGCTCGCCGATTGTCTGGATCCTGCTGGCCCTGGTGGCCATCGGGCTGCTGATCGACTTCACCCAGCGGGTCGGCGGGGGCTACCAGCAGGCTCCCACCTCGCAGGTCGTCGCCATCATCAACGGCAACGACCCGCTCGAAGAGGTCATCCTGGTCGACAAGGAACAAGAGATCCGGGTCACCCGCAAGGACGACTCCAAGACCAAGCTGAAGGCCATCTGGGTCGGCAACCAGGCGGCCGAGCGGCTGGTGCCGCGGCTCGACGAGCGCATCGCCGGCGGCAGCCTGGACCGCTGGGAGGGCCGCAACGCCACCCCGGGCTTCCTCAGCCAGCTGCTCGGCACCCTGATCCCCTTCATCATCATCGGTGTGCTGTTCTTCTTCCTGCTCAACTCGGTGCAGGGCGGCGGCAGCCGGGTGATGCAGTTCGGCAAGTCCAAGGCCAAGATCGCCAACAAGGACACCCCGAAGACCACCTTCTCCGACGTGGCCGGGGCCGACGAGGCGGTCGAGGAGCTGCAGGAGATCAAGGAGTTCCTGGCCGAGCCGGCGAAGTTCCAGGCGGTGGGGGCCAAGATCCCCAAGGGCGTGCTGCTCTACGGCCAGCCCGGCACCGGCAAGACGCTGCTGGCCCGCGCGGTGGCCGGTGAGGCCGGCGTGCCCTTCTTCTCCATCTCCGGCTCCGACTTCGTCGAGATGTTCGTCGGCGTCGGTGCCTCACGGGTCCGTGACCTGTTCGAGCAGGCCAAGGAGAACGCGCCGGCCATCGTCTTCATCGACGAGATCGACGCCGTCGGCCGCC
>CAXTVE010000234.1:521-5468 GCA_964247485.1 uncultured Propionibacteriaceae bacterium | reverse complement strand
GACGCTCTGATAAGGCAGAGGTCAGTGGTTCAAGTCCACTTAGGCCCACCTCCAGAGCACCTGGTCAGCGCCAGTTTCATTGCTGTGACGAGCACGGCCGGTCTGACTTCGCCGGCTGACGGGGCGTGGCCTCACGCTGCGGGCCGCGCCGCTGTTCTCGGGCGCGTATTTATTGCCTCGCGTTGTCGGAGGACCGGTCGTAACATTTCGGCATGACCACCACCCTTGAGCCGTCCCCAAGCGAGATCGCCGGTCTCCTTGTGGCGATGACTGAGCTCGAGTGGCCGACCACCGAGGAACAGCGGCTCACCTTCTTTCGGCGACTTGGACTCCGTGATGGCGGCAGCCCCAAACCTGGTGACGAAGGCTTGGAGACCGAGCACTGGATGATCACCACAGCACTCCCGGCGGTCGAGGGAACGGCCGACACATTCCGCGGTGAGTTCCTCGGCCTGTTCTTGCATGCCTACGACGAGCCACACGCAGACGGTTCGCTCGCCACCGCTGGCTATGCGAGCCTGCACGATCTGCTGAGTCAAAGGCTTGGCCCACCCGTCAAAGAGTGGGGAACGACCAGGGAGCCAGCCTGCCTATGGCGCCCAGGAGCGCTGGAACTCGAGATGACCTGCCGCCAGCGTCCTCAGAGCTGGATCCAGGTCGGCCCCATCCACGCTGCACGTTCGGCCGCCCTCGACGAGCTAGCTGCGTCCATGACCAGCGTCGTCGACATCAACACCGGCGCACCCACCTACCGGATCAGCCGGGACTGGATTGTGGACGTCAACACCGGTACACCCGCCTACCGGATCAGCGGCCATCGAGTCGTGGACATCAACACGGGCATCCCGGTCTACCGAATCCGTAACAACCGGCTGGTCGAGATCAACTCAGGCACGCCCGCCTACCGGATCCGGGCTGCTTGATCCCGAATCGCCTCAGGTCCCTGGGGCGTTGGTCTCGGGAGTCCGGGTGAGCAAGGTCCAACTGAAGCTCAGGTCGGGCTGTCCCGCCGGGCGATGAGCTGCAAGTCGCGAGTCGTGAACCGGTGGTGCTCCCACTCCTCGGTCAGCACGGTGCGCAGGCACTGCCGCACGGAACGCCCTCTGGCGTACGGCGGCCAGACGTCATCGTCGGGCACTGGCGCAGCAGCGGCGAGCTGCTCCGGTGTCACCGACTCGATCCACGCCTGCAGTTCAGCAGCCTGCGCCTGGCGCACCGTCGCCACCTCGTCGAGGCTCGGCTCACGTGTGAGGTCGAGACCGTGCGCCTCCCGGTAGGGCTCCACGGACGGTCCGATGCCGATGGGCGTGAACAGGTCGGTGGAGCCGAGGCAGCAGCGTCGGAACCACGAGTCGTGCACGAAAACCAGGTGTCGTAGCGTCTGCACCGCAGACCATTCGTCGTTCACGCAGTCGTGCTCGATACCGGGTGTGCCTCGCATCCGCTTGATCGTCGTCACCCAATCGGCGCGGAGCTGTCGCCAGGCATCGCGGAGATCGCCGGGCTCATCGGAACGGATCAGCAGCCGCACAGGATGACGCCGGTCGAGTTCTGCCTCGACGTACCCCGACACCTCGACGCCGTTGACGGTCAGCTGGCTGATCAGGCCGTCAATCTCGGCGTTCTGCATGACGACTCCCACGAACCGCGCGCCGTCGAGCTCGCACTCCCTGAACTCCGCACCCTTGAGGTCCTCCTCCACGAACCGCCGCATACTCGTGAACGCTAGCCAACTGCCAGGCGGTGGCGGCGCCCCCCCTCGCATCGGAACAGCCCGGCGGGACCGGCACGCGTGGGGTCCGCGAGCAACGTCCTGAGCACGAGCTGGCTCGGGATCGTCATTCGCCGAGATTAAGATCGCCGGGACCGAACGGACGACAGGTGATGGCCAGCTTCGACGATGGATCTGCCGAGATCCCCGGCGGGATCGTCGGGCGGGTGGAGCGGGTCCTGGTCATCGGGGCCGGCCTCGCCGGGCTGCCGGTGGCCAACGCCCTGGCCCACGCGGCGGTGGACTGCGTGGTGCTCGAGGCGCGAGGCCGGATCGGTGGGCGGCTGCACACCGCGGACCTGAGTGGAGCCGCGGTGGATCTCGGCGGCTCGTGGATCCATCACCCGGAGGGCAACCCGCTGCGCGCCTTCGCCCGGCAGGTCGGCATCGAGTGTCGCTCCGGCAACCCGCTGCCGACGCTGGGGGGCTTCGACTGCGGGTCGGGGCGCTGGCTGTCGCCGGCGGACCTCGAGGCAAGCCTGACCGGCGTCCGGGACGGTTTCGACAAGGCTCTCCCCGGGCTCCGTACGCGGCTCGGACCGGCCGCCTCGGCCGCCGAGGGCATCGAGGCCTTCCTGACCGAGACGGGACTCACGGGTGATCCCCTCCGACGGGCCCGGCAGTCACTGCGGGCCGAGGTCGAGGCGGATGCCGCCGGCGCGGCCGAGGACGAGTCCCTGACCTGGCTGGGGACGCAGCAGGAGTACGGCGGCGACTACTTCGGGGACCTGCCCGATGGTGGGTACGCCTCCGTGGTCGACGCGATGGGGGCGGGGCTCGAGGTACGCCGGGACTGGCCCGCCGGACGCGTGGAGCTGACCGAGGGCGGGGTCATGGTCACCGCCGCGTCCGGGGCGACCGAGACCGGCTCCCACGTCGTGGTCACGGTCCCGTTGGGGGCGCTCAAGAACGACCGGCCGGCCTTTCTGCCCCCCCTTCCGGCCGAGCGGGCCGAGATCGTACGGCGACTTGGTTTCGGCCGCTACGAGAAGGTTGCGTGCCGGTTCGACGAGCCGTTCTGGCGGGAGGCCGGCTGGTCGCACCTGGTGCTGTTCCGTTCCGAACCCGCGGAGCCAGCTCTCTGGGTGTTGGATCTCGACGCCCTCGCAGGCGTGCCGGTCCTGGTGGGTCACATCTTTCACTCGTCGACCGGCCACCTGGCCGGCGGGCCGAGCGCCGCCGCCCGTTGGCTGACCGGAATGATCTCCGCGGCGCTGGGTTCGCCGTGTCCTGAACCCGTCGCGGTCACGGTGACCGGATGGGCCGACGACCCGTACGCGGCGGGTGCCTACACCCATGTACCCCCTGGTTCCACCAACGCCGACCTCGACGTGCTCGGCACACCGGTGGCCGGCCGCCTCCTCTTCGCGGGCGAGCACACGGTGAGCCGGCGACTCGGCTATGCCGACGGGGCCATGACGAGTGGGATCCGTGAGGCCAAGCGGCTGCTCGGCACGCCCACCGTGGCTCTGGGCCGGTTCCCGACGAGCGGTGAACCGACCCCGACCTGACGAGGAGGGTGCGATGCAGGCGTTCGAGGTGTCGCGAGCGGTGGCGGCGGCCAGGGCGGTCGCCTCGTCGGTCGGCCTGACCGTCGACGACGCGGCCGTCCTGCAGAACTCGAACAAGCTCACGCTGCGGCTGCTGCCCTGTGACGTGGTGGCCCGGGTGGCCGTGTCAGCGCATCAGAATGCCCCGTTCGAGGTCGAGCTGGCGCAGCGGCTCGCGGAGGCTGGGTGCCCCGTGGGCACGCTCGAGCCCCGGGTCGAGCCCCGTGTCCACGAGCGGGACGGCTTCGTGGTCACGCTGTGGACCTACTACGAGTCCTTGCCCGTGCAGCAGCTCCCGGCAGCCGCCTACGCCGACGCGCTCGTCCGGCTGCATACCGGCATGCGTGGGCTCGAGGTGTCGGCCCCGCACGTCACCGACCGGGTCGACTCGGCCCAACGACTCGTGGCGGACCCCGACCGCAGTCCGGCGCTCGCCGAGGCCGACCGGGAGCTGCTCGGCGAGACGTTACGGCGCCTCAGGCGGGTGGTCGACGAGGGCGGCGACGACCAGGTGCTGCACGGCGAGCCCCACCCGGGAAACCTGCTCAGCACGGCGGGCGGCCTGCGGTTCATCGACCTCGAGACGTGTTGTCGGGGGCCGGTCGAGTTCGACCTGGCCCATGCGCCGCAGGAGGTCAGCGACCACTATCCGGGGCTCGATCGGGACCTGCTGCGCGAGTGCCGGATCCTCGTGCTCGCCATGATCACGACATGGCGCTGGGACCGGGACGACCAGCTTCCCGACGGGCGCCGGCTGGGCCGTGCGTGGCTCGATCAGATCCGGGGTTGACGACCACGGCCGTCGTCGTGGCAGGCTGACCGCGTGTCCGCTCCACCCGTGCTGGATCCGGTCGAGCAGCGGGTCCTGGGGGCGTTGTTGGAGAAGCAGCGGACGGTTCCCGAGACGTACCCGCTGTCGCTGAACGCCCTGCGGTCCGCCTGCAACCAGGCCACCAGCCGGGAGCCGGTCGTCAGCTACGACGAGCGGGAAGTCCTCGAGGCGCTCGGGCGCCTGCGCGACCGCGAGCTCGTTCGCTACCTCAAGCCGACCGGGCTGCGGGTCGTCAAGTACCACCAGCGGCTCGAGGAGCAGCTGGCCCTCGACGCGGCGCAGGCGGCACTGGTCGCCGTGCTGCTGCTCCGCGGCCCGCAGACCGCCGGCGAGCTGCGTCCGCGGACGGACCGGTTGCACCCGCTCCCCGGCCGGGAAGCCGCCGAGCCCGCGCTCCGCGCACTGGCGGCGCTCGACCCGCCCCTGGTCCGCGAGCTGAACCGGCAGCCGGGCCAGCACGACCGACGCTGGGTCCACCTGCTCGGCACCGAGGAGCCGGAACCGGCCACGCCGGAGCCGGCGGTCGACCTCGAGCAGGTGCTGACCGACGGGGCCGGGCCCCGGGACCGCCGGGTGGCCGCAGAGTACGACCGGCTGGCCCAGGCGTACGCCGAGACGCTCGGGGACGAGCTCGACGGCAAGTCGTTCGACCGCTGGCTGCTCGCCCGGCTCGGGGCTGAGGCGTACGGCGGCCAGGGCCTGGACGTCGGCTGCGGCCCCGGCCAGGTGGCCGGCTTCCTGGGCGACCACGGGGTGACCATGGAGGAGGTCTTCGCGGTGTTCGCGGAGAACAC
>CAXTVE010000234.1:0-511 GCA_964247485.1 uncultured Propionibacteriaceae bacterium | reverse complement strand
GAGCAGGGGCGGGCGCGCGAACCAGCCATCCAGGTGATGCAGGGCAGCTTCACGGTGCCGCCGATGCCCCGCGGCGGCGACCCGCGGGACCCGGGCTGGGCCCTGGTCACCGCCTGGTACGCCTTCGTCCACCTCGCGCCGTCGGAGCTGACCCCGACGCTGACCGGCCTGACCCGGGTGCTGCGCGGCGGCGGGGTCCTGGGGCTGGCCACCCACGTCGGCCACGAGGTGCGCCACCCCGGCACCGTCTGCGGGGTGGCCACCGACCTCGACTTCGTCCTGCACGACACCGACACGGTGGTGGCGGCCGCGGAGGCCGCCGGGCTGGTCGACCTGGAGTGGTACCAGCGCAGCCCGCTGCCCCAGGAGGCCGCCACCCAGCGGCTCTACCTCCTGGGCCGCCGTCCGGGCTGAGGCGCCGGTCGCGTCGGGCCTGAAACAACGTGTGCGGTGCCCCCCGGGTGGGCCCGGCGGAACCCCCACCGTGTTGGGGGAAGGTGCCCAAGACCAC
>CAXTVE010000233.1:0-5516 GCA_964247485.1 uncultured Propionibacteriaceae bacterium | reverse complement strand
GGGGTGGAGAGCACCTCGGCGATGATCGCCTGCTCGTGGGCGACGAACGAGTCGGTCAGGGCCGCCGCGCCGGCGTCCTGCGCCCAGGCCAGGGTGTCCGCCGCGGTCATGGCCGCGGGCCGGAAGCGCAGCCCGGCGGCGAGGGCGGCCGAGGAGTCGATCGCCTCCTGCGGGATCTGGTCCTCGGGGTACCAGAGCGGCCGCTCCTCCTCGTCCACGTCCGCGAGCCGCGCGCGCAGCAGGTTCTCGTCGGTCAGATCCACCAGGTCGAGGTCTCCCGGATCCACCCCGGCCGCCGCGCAGCACGCCTCCAGCACCGATCCGAGGCTGTCCGCCCGGCCGGGGCCGACGGTGTTGAAGGTCCCGCCCCGCCCGGCCGCCAGCATGTAGACCGCCCAGGCGGCGATGTCGCGGGCGTCGGAGTACTGGACCGGTCGCTCCCGGTCGCCCGGCACCAGGATGGCCCGCGGCAGGTCGCCGCGGGCGGCGGCGGCGATCCGCACCGGCCAGTAGGTGAACCGGGTCGAGGGGTCGGCCGGCCCCACCATGATCCCGACGCGCGGGAACAGGGCCGGTCCGTCGAACAGATCGGTGACCGCTGCCTCGCCGGCCAGCTTGGCCAGCGATCGCTCCTGCAGCCGGTCGCTGTCGGGCTCCACCCCCGCCTGGCGCACCGGCCCGGACTCGTCGGGCACGCTCGGCCCCGCCGGGGCGTACACGCTCATCCCGGAGACATAGCCGTAGGCCCCGACCGCGCCGGAGAGCAGCTCGGCGCTGGCCCGGACCGCGGGGGCGCCCGGCTCGGTGTCGGTGAAGGTGTCGAAGACCGCGTCCCACTCCCGCCCGTGCAGACCGGAGAGGTCGTCGCGGCGGTCACCGACGATGGCCTCGACCCCGTCCACCGGCGGCTGGCCGCTGCGGCTGAACACCGTGACCTCATGGTCGGCGGCCAGGGCCTCGGTCACCGCGTGGTAGCCGAGAAACCCGCCGCCGCCGAGGACGAGAAGCTGCACGACGGGAGGGTCAGCCCTGGTTCTCGGGTGCGCTCAGTCCGGCGCCCGGGCCGTCCCCCGACCCGGGGCCGCCGCCGGTGCTCTGCCGGGTGTTCACGTCGGGGTCGTCCGGCACGGCATCGGCGCCGCCGCCGGCGGTCTCGGTGGTGTCGAAACCCGAACCACCCTGGGAGAACTGGTCGTCGCGTTCGATATCGGGATTGGGAGCCTCGGGGGCGTCGCTCGTCATGCTCCCGACCCTACGCACCCCCGCTGTGATGCTGTCGGCGACCCTTGGGTGGCGACCACTCGCGATATATCGTTGATCTATCGCCACGAAGGTCCCGAGAGGGCTGAGAATCATGACCTGGACACATTCGACGATGACCGGGCACGGCCAGCGCAGCAAGCACACCTTCGGCTCCTGGGCGATGTGGGGCGGCCCGCAGTGGGGGCCGATGTGGGGCGGCGTACGCGGTCCCAAGGCCCGTCGCGGCGACGTTCGCGCGGCGATCCTCGCCGTGCTGGCCGAGGCCGCGATGAACGGCTACCAGATCATCCAGCAGATCTCCGAGCGCAGCGGCGGAGCGTGGAAGCCGAGTCCCGGCTCCATCTACCCGACCCTGCAGCAGCTCGAGGACGAGGGCCTGGTCACCGCCGACGTCAGCGGGGGCAAGCGCACCTACCGGCTGACCGAGGCGGGCACGGCGTACGTCGCCGGGCACCCCGACGAGGTCGCCGCACCCTGGGCGGCGATGGCCGAGCCCGCCGACGGCGAGGACATCCGGCCGTTGATCGGCCAGATCGCGGCGGCGGTCTGGCAGATCGCCTCGGTCGGCACACCCGCCCAGCAGGCGCTCGGTCGCGAGGCCCTGGCCGACCTGCGCCGCCGCCTGCACACCATCCTCGCCGACGACTCGACCAAGGAGTAGAGACCCGATATGAACGATCGCCTTCCCCAGCAGCTCCAGCTCTGGACCTGGCCGGCCCAGCTCGAGCCCGGCCACATCACCCGCCCGGCCGCCGTCCACACCCCCACCGGGCCGGTCCGGATCGGTGACGCCGAGCGCGACGAGGCTGCGGCCGCTCTCGGCGAGCACTTCGCCGCGGGCCGACTGACCCGGGAGGAGTTCGACACCCGGGTCGACCAGGTCATGGCCGCCCGCTTCGACGGCGACCTGCGCCCGCTGTTCGCCGACCTGCCCAAGAGCGCACCGGTCCCCGTGGTTCCGGCTCGGACGCAGGTCCCGGTGCGTGGCACCGCGCCGATGCTGTTGATGACGCTGTTGCCGGTCCTGATGGTCAGCGCGGTGATCGCCGCTGTCGTGCTGAGCGCGCCGGGGATGCTGTGGTTGTTCTTCTGGGTCGCGGTGATGGCCCCGTTCTGGGGCGGTCGCGCGCATCCTCGGCAGCTCCATCGCCGGTGACCGAGCGCCGCTGGGCCTGTCGAAGGCCGACCTGACCCTTCGACAGGCCGAGCGTGGTCGTCGGTCAGCGGATCTCGATCTCCAGGCCCTTGTCGCCGTAGACGACCTCGGACAGCCGCTTCTTGCTGGTGCTGCGGATCGTCCGCTGACCCGGTCGATCGGCCTCCAGCACCAGGCGTGAGGCGATCTGGTCGTTGCGCCACTCGTTCTTGATGCCGGACAGGATGGAGTTGAGCGACTGCTCTCCCGGGTCCTCGCAGGCCTCGGACGAGATCAGGCAGCCCTCCTCCTCCTCGCCCCCCTCCGCCAGGGTCGCGCCGCCGGTGACCCGGAGCGTCCCGACCCGGCCCTTCTGCCGCGGCACCCGCACCGTCAGCGTGGTCGTCGGGCGCGCGCTGCTCCGGTAGGGCCGCAGCGTCACCCGGATTTTGAGTAGCGCACCGCCCTTGACCCGCAGCACCGACGGCGTGGTGTACTTCCCGCCGTTCACCGAGACCGCCATCTTGGTGATCGTGTAGTCGCGGTAGCTGGTCCGGACCCGGGACACCACGTCCACCCGGTCGATGGTCACCCGCTCGAACTCGTTGGCGAGCAGCGTGTCCACGACCACCGCCGGGTCGAACGCGGCGTCACCGGCGATGTCGCCCTGGGAGGCGAACTTGTTGCCCCGGACCAGGCGGAAGGGCTTGTTGCCGGCCCGCCGCCCCGTGATGGTCCAGCCGACGTTGGCCCGGCCGTCTCCGATCTCGTCGAGCACGGCGTCATAGTTGGCCAGCAGCCCGAAGGCGGTGTACGCCGGCAACTGCGTCTTGTCGGCCACCCGCGTCATGCCCTGGCGCCGCCGGTTGGTGTCCAGGTTGCGGACGACGCTGCGGATCGGCACCGTGACGGGCGCGCGGTCCAGGTCGGCGCGGATCCCCGCCAGCCGGTCCTGGTCGACCGTGCCGAACGGTGCGCCCAGGTCGGCCATCTTGAACGAGCCGAGGGTGTCGTCCTTGATGATCGCGAGGGAGTTGCCGCCGTTGGCGCCGTAGCTCACCGGCCCGGCCCAGTTGAACGGGTGCCCGAACGCCACCGCCTGGTCGCCGCACACCAGCGTGGTGGTGCCGAACGCGGCGGCGGTCAGATCACCGTAGGAGAGCACGGCTCCGAAGTTCCCGCCCGCCTCGGGCCGGGTCAGCGCCGCGGCGGCCGGGGCGGCCGCCTGTCCGCCCTGGTGCGCGATCACGGACAGCCCGGCGGCGTCCGCCTCGGCCTGGAACCGCTCGACCCGTTCCGGCGACAGTCCGCTGAGCGCCAGCGGGCTCGGCAGCTTCTCGAGCGAACCGCGGGGCACCCTCGCCCGGGACCGCGCCGAGATCGTCCGGCGCTGGGCCGTGGACAGCGAGACCTCGGCGGGCTGGCTCCTCGCGGCGGCCTGGCCCGCGGTGGCCGACTTCAGGTCCCGCAGGTCGTCCAGGTAGGCGGCGGGGGTGACTCCGCCGATCGGCGACGGGGCGAGCGAGAACCCGTAGGCGACGGCGCCGATCAGCTGGCCGTCGATGTAGACCGGGGATCCGGACATGCCGGCCCAGATGCCGCCGCCGACGCTGACCACCGGGTCCTCGCCCGGGAGGTCGCTGGCCTCGATGATGATCAGGTCTTTGCCGGCGCCGATGCCGTTCTTGCGGACGCCCAGCACCTCGACGGCGAAGGGCTTCGGCTCGACCCCCCGCACTACGGTCAGGCCCGTGCCCGTGGCGCCGGCCCTGATGGCGGACGTGGGCCGGATCGTCGGGCAGTCGGTGGCGAGAGGGATGTCGTCCCCCGGTGCAGCCTGGGCCGGGGCGGCCAGCAGGCCGGCGACCAGGGCCAGGGCGGCTGCGGATCCGACCGCGGCTCGACGCAGGGCGCGGGGCAGGGCTCGAGACATGGGTGTGGGCTCCCTTTCGTCGGCAGCATCGTTGCCAGGGCCGACGGCCGGGGCGGGGTCGACAGCGCAGAAGGTATCGGAGTCCGCGGGCGCGCGATCGCACTAGTGTGCCGGCCGAGATAACGAATCCGGCACGATGCCACCGAGGGCGTTCGTCAGGTCACGAACGCGCTACCCCCTGTACGCCCGGTGAGCTCCTCCGAGGCGTCCCACAGCCGCTCGGCCAGGCCGAGATCACTGGCGTCCGCGGACCGGCCGACCAGGGTCGGGTGCCCGCGCATCTCCGCTCGCCCGCCCGGCCCGACGTAGCTCGCGCCGGGCAGGTCCTGCGTGGCCGCGTACGCCGTGGGCAGGGCGCCCATCTCCGCGCTCTGCGCGAAGAGCCGGTTGCCGAGGGCGCTGAGCCGGTCGCCGAGTCGACTGCCGGAGTGGAACTGCAGGTTGGTGGCGGCGTAGCCCGGGTGCGCGGCCAGCGCGCGGACGGGTGAGCCGGCCCGGGTCAGCCGGCGCTCGAGCTCGAGGGTGAACAGCAGGTTGGCCAGCTTGGACTGCCCGTACGCGGCCCAGCGGTCGTAGCGCCGGGTCCGCCAGTTCAGGTCGGCGAGGTCGATCCGGCCGCGGCGGTGCAGGCCGGAGGAGACGGTGACCACCCGATCGGTGATCCGGGGCAGCAGCAGCAGGGTCAGGGCGAACGGGCCCAGGTGGTTGGTGCCGAGCTGCAGCTCGAAGCCCTCGGCGGTCCGGCCCAGCGGCACCGCCATGATCCCGGCGTTGTTCACCAGCACGTCGACCGGCGCGGTGGTCTCCCCGGCGAAGGTCCGCACCGAGTCGAGGCGGGACAGGTCGAGGGCGCGGACGCGGACGTCGCCGGAGAGCCCGGCTGCGGCCCGCTCGCCCTTGCCGACGTCACGTACGGCCAGGGTGACGGTGGCGCCGGCCTCCGCGAGCATCCGGGCGGCCTCGAGCCCGATCCCGCTGTTGCCACCGGTGACGATGACCTGGCGGCCGGTCTGGTCGGGGATGTCCGCGGCGGTCCAGGAGGTGGTCACGACCCTCAACCTAGTTGGGCCGGCGGGCCCACGCGGGGGCGTGCTCGGGCAGCGGGCCGACGGCGATGGCCCGGGCGGCGATGCCCTGCACAGCCGCCGGAAGGCGGTCCAGCAGGCGCAGGGGCAGGGGCACGGT
>CAXTVE010000232.1:0-5525 GCA_964247485.1 uncultured Propionibacteriaceae bacterium | reverse complement strand
GGCTGGCCCTGGTCGGGGTCGGCAGCCTGCTGCTCGCGGCGGAGGCGCTTCCGCTCGCCGCGGCCCTCGACGAGGACGTAGAGCACCGGGACCAGCAGCAGGGTCAGCACGGTGGAGGAGACCAGGCCGCCGATCACCACCACGGCCAGCGGCCGGGAGATGAAGGCGCCCCCGCCGGTCAGGCCGAGGCCCATCGGGATCAGCGCGCAGATGGTCGCGGTCGCGGTCATGATGATCGGCCGCAGCCGCAGCCGGGCGCCGTGGATGACGGCGGTGCGCACGTCCTCGCCGTCCTGCCGCTGCTTGTTGATCAGGTCGATCAGCACGATGGCGTTGGTGACCACGATGCCGATCAGCATCAACAGCCCGACCATGGCGGGTACGCCGAGCGCGGTATCGGTGATTAGCAGGCCGATCAGCGCACCGGTCGCGGCGAAGGGGATCGAGGTGAGCAGGACCAGTGGCTGCACCAGGCTGCGGAAGGTCGCCACCATGATCAGGAACACCAGCAGGATCGCCAGCAGCATGGCTACCCCGAGCTCGCGGAAGGCGTCCGCCTGGTCGTCGCTGGACCCGCCCAGGTCGATGCTCACCCCGGCCGGCACCCCGGGCAGCCCGTCCAGCCGCGATTGCACCGTCTGGGTCAGCGCGCCCAGGTCCTCGGTGTCCGGGGTCGCCGTCAGGGTGACCGCGCGGATGCCGTCGATCTGGGTAACCGCGCTGGGGGCGGGCTGAGCCGACACCTTGGCGATGTCGGACACCCGGATGGCCCGGGCCCGGATGTCGGCGATGTCGGCCTGCTCATCGGCCAGGTCGGTCCGTTCGTCGGCGAGCTTCTCCTGGTCATCGGCGAGCGCCTCCTGCTCGTCGGCCAGCACCTCCTGCTCGTCGGTGAAGCCCTCCTGCTGGGCGCGCTGCTCCGCGGTCTCGTCGGCCTGCTCCGCGGCCGCCTCGACCTGTTTGTCCAGCTGCTCGGCCTGGGCCTCGCCCTGGGCGACCGCCTGTCGCAGCTGGGTGACCTGCTGCTGCCAGCGCTGGGCCGCCTGCTGGGCGGCGAGCTGGTCCTGGGTGACCGGCACGGGCGGGACCCCCGGCGGCGGCCGGGTCGGCGTGGGGGGCGGAGAGTCCAGCAGCCGCCGGAGCTGCCGACGGCTCTCGGCCAGCTGATCCCGCGCGTCGCTGCGGGACTTCCGCAGCTCCGCGCGCTGGTCGGCCGCAGCGTCGGTCGCCTTGTCCTGCTGCTCCTCCGCGGCCGCCGCCTGACGGTCACCCAGATCTTCCTGGCGGTCGGCCAGGCGCTCGCCACGGTCGGACAGCCGGTCGCCCTTCTTGGTCAGCTCGTCCTGCTTGTCCTCCAGCCGGTCGGTGGCCCGCTCGGTCGCCTGCTGCTGCTGCAGCTGGCTGATCGGCAGCTCCAGGGCCGCGATCTGCTTCGGGCTGGCCTCGTCCGCGTCCTGGGGCTTGACCAGAATGTCGCGGCTCTCGCCCTGCAGCACGATGGTGCCGACCTCGGTGCCGCGAAGCGCAGACGCGATGGCCTGGCCGACCTCGGCCTGGGTGAAGCCGAACGCGGCCGCCCGCTTGAGGTTCACGTCGACCCGCAGCAGCGGCCGCTGTTCGGACAGGTCGCTGGTCACGTCGACCAGGCCCGGTGTCGTGGTCAGGGTGGTCTCGACCCGCTCCGCCGTGGCCTGCAGGTCCTCCGGGTCGTCTCCGGTGACCGTCACCGAGATGTCGTTGTTGGTCCCGGTGTTGATGGAGCCGACCTTGACCTTCCCGGCGCCCTCCAGCCCGGCGAAGGCGGTCTCCAGCTCCGGCAGCGTGCTCTCGTACGCGTCCTCCCCGGTCAGGCTGACGAACGTCGAGGCCCGGTTGCTGCCACCCTGGCCGATCGTCGTCAGGTACTGCTTGACCCCCGGGCTCGCGGCCAGCACCTCCTCGACCTTGACCGCGGCCGCGCTGGTGGTAGTGAGCCGGGTGCCGAGGGGCAGCTCCTGGTCGATCTGCAGGGTGGTCTTGTCGGCGAACGACTCCAGGAAGTCGGTCTTCAGGAGCGTGGTCGAGGCCACGGTGGCCACGAAGATCACCACTGCGGCGACCGCGCTGAGCAGCGGCCGGCGCAGGGCGAAGGTGAGCACCGGCAGGTAGCCGCGCTGCAGCCGGGTGACCTGGTCCTCGCCGTGCGCGACCCCCCGCTCGGCCCGGGCCGCTCCGTCGTCCCGGGGGAGGCGACCCCCCCGAGCCCCTCCGGAAAGACTCTGGGACCGCTTCCCCGAGCGGAGGAACCAGAACGCCAGCACCGGGACGATGGTCAGGGAGACGAACAGCGACCCCGCCAGGGCGATGGCCACCGTGGTCGAGAACGGCCGGAACAGCTCGCCGGTGATGCCGGACACCACGGCGACCGGCAGGAACACGGCGATGGTGGTCAGCGTCGACGCGGTGACCGCCCCGGCCACCTCCCGCACCGAAGCGACGATGTCGTCCGGGGTCAGCGGTGTCGCGCCGGTGTCGCGGCGCTTGATGTTCTCGATCACCACGATCGAGTCGTCGACGACCCGGCCGACCGCGACCGTCATCGCCGCCAGGGTGAAGATGTTCAGCGAGTAGTCGGCGAGCTGCAGCCCGATCAGGGCGATCAGCAGCGACAGCGGGATCGAGATCGCGGTGATGATCGTGGAGCGGACCGAGAGCAGGAAGACCAGGATGATCAGCACGGCGAACGCCAGGCCGAGCGACCCCTCGGTGGCCAGGTCCCGGATGGACTCCTCGATCGACGGAGCCTGGTCGAAGACGACCTGCACGGCCGCGTTCTGACCAAGGCCGTCGGCGATGCCCGGCAGCCGCTCGGTGATCCGGTCGGAGATCTCGACCGCGTCGGTGCCGGACTCCTTCAGCACGCTGACACTGAGCGCCGGACGCCCGTCGGACCGGGCGACGGTGGTGGCCTCCACCGACTGCACGGCGACCCGGGCCAGGGTGCCCAGCCGGACCGGCCCGTCCGGCGCCGGGATCCACCACCCGGCGACCTGCTTGGCCGCAGTGGTGGTCTGGCCGACCTGGATGGCCAGCTCGGTGTCGCCGTCGAAGCTGTTGCCCGCCGGCACGACGGTGGCCTGGGACTGCACGGCCTGGGTGACCGCCGCCGCGGTGAGGTCGTACTTGCGCAGCTGCGCGGGCCGGAGGGTGACCACCAGCTCGGTGACGTCCTGGCCGGAGACCTGCACCTCGCGTACGCCGTCGACCGAGGAGAGCTGCGGCACCACGCTGTCGTCGACCTGCCGGGCGAGCTGGTCCGGCGCGGCATCGGAGGCCACGCCGAGCACCAGCACCGGGATGTCGTCGGTGCTGCCGGCCAGCACCTCGTACGCCACCGCGTCCGGCAGGGTGGACGCGACGCTGTCGGCGGCGCTGCGGATGTCGGCGACGACCTCGTCGTTGTCCAGCCCGAAGGTCCACTCGATCGTCATGCTGGCGAGCCCGTTGGTGGACACCGAGCGCACCGTCTCGACCCCGGAGACCCCGCTGATCGCCTGCTCCAGCGGGGTGGCGACCTCATCGGCCACCAGCTCGGGCGAGGTGCCGGGATAGGTCGCGGTCAGGATCGCGGTCGGTACCTGGGTGGAGGGCAGCAGCTCCTGGCGCAGCGATGTCGTGGCCAGCACACCGAAGACCATGATCGCGAGCGTGACCATTCCGACGATCAGGCGGTTGGCCAGGCTCAACCTGGTCAGCTGGGTCATGACGGCTCCATCGTTGACTACGACCCGGGGCACAGGTCGCACCAAAGTTAGCCGGGACCGGCAAGATCAACCTGTGACGGCTCTCAGCCGCGGTAGTCGCTGGCCGCCTGCTGGGCCTGGGTCAGCCACTCGCGGTAGGTGGCGGCGGACTGGGCCGCCTCCTGGGCCGCACGGGTGTCCCCGCGCGCCTCGGCCTTGGCCGCCCGCTGCTCCAGGGCGGTGATCTGGGCTTCCAGCTTGGCCGCGGTGTCCTCGGCCCGGGCCCGGGTCTCCGGGTTGGTCCGCCGCCACCGGTCGCTCTCGGCCTCGGCGATGGCGCTCTCCACCGCCCGCAGCCGCAGGTCCATCGGCCGGATCGAGTCCCGCGGCACCTTGCCGATCGCGGACCACCGGCGCAGGACGTCACGGAACGCCGCTTTGGCCGCGCCGAGGTCGCGGACGGGGAGCAGGGCCTCGGCTTCGACCAGCAGCGCCTCCTTGGCCTCGCCGTTGGCCCGGAACTCGCTGTCCTGCTCGGCCAGTGCCGCCTGCTTGGCCCCGAAGAAGGTGTCCTGGGCGCCCCGGAACCGCTTCCAGAGGGCCTCCTCCACCCCGCGCGGCGCCGGGCCGGCCGCCTTCCAGCGGGTCATCAGGTCGCGGTACGCCCCGGTGGTCGGGCCCCAGTCGGTCGAGTCGGCCAGGGCCTCGGCCTCGACGGCCAGCTCCTCCTTGGCCACCCGGGCCGAGTCCCGGGCCTCGTTCTCCCGGGCGAACTGGGCCTTGCGGCGCCGGGTGTACTGGGTCCGTGCCGAGGAGAAGCGGTGCCACAGCTCGTCGTCGGTCGCCCGGTCCAGCCGCGGCAGGGCCTTCCACTGGTCGAGCAGGGCCCGGAACCGGTTGACCCCGCCCCGCCAGTCGTTGCCGGCGGCCAGCCGCTCGGCCTCGGCCACGAACTGCTCCTTGGCCGCGCGGGTGACCTCCTGCTGCTTGGTGCGTTCGGCCCGCCGGGCCGCCCGCTGGGCGGCGATCACGGGCAGCAGCGCGTCCAGCCGGCCCAGCAGGCCGGCCAGGTCACCGACCGCGTGGGCCCCGGCGACGGTGGCCCGCACGGTGCGCACCGAGGCCAGCGCGTCGTCCGGCGACAGCGTCCCGCCGGCCGCGATCCGGGACTGCAGCAGGTTGACCTCCAGCTCCAGCGCGGCGTAGCGGCGGGTGAAGAACGCGAGGGCCTCGTCGGCGGGCACGTCCGGCACCTGGCCGACGCTGCGCTCACCCTCGGCGGTACGGACGTGGACGGTCCCGTCGGGGTCCACGCGGCCGAAGGAGGCGGGGTCGGCGGGGTCCCGCCCGCTCTCCGTCATGCGCCCATCCTGCCCGATACGCTCGCAGCCGTGCTCATCGCGTCATTTCCCGCGGTGCCCTGGCAGACCAACACCTACCTCCTGGCCACGGGGCGGGGAGCGGAGTGTGTGGTGGTCGACCCCGGGGTAGGGGCCGAGGCCGGAGTCGCCGCGCTGGCGGCGGAACACCGGCTGAAGCCGGTCGCGGTGATGCTCACCCACGGCCACCTCGACCACATGTTCGCGGTGGCCCCGCTGTGCCGGGCCTCGTCGGCGCCGTGCTGGGTGCACCCGGACGACCGCGCGCTGCTGGCCGACCCGCTGCGGGCGATGGGCGCCGAGGCACGGGGGCTGCTGGCCCGGCTCGCGCCGGGTCACGCCGGGTTCGTCGAGCCCGACGAGGTGCGGGAGCTGAGCGACGGGGCGACGGTGTCGGTGGCCGGCATCGACCTGGTCGCCGCCC